>CACZTP010000028.1:1656-2010 GCA_902784055.1 uncultured Pseudomonadota bacterium | reverse complement strand
TTTCCAAACGGTTGGTAAAAACCACCGGCTTTAGCCGGTAAATCCTTTAGGACTTCCTTTTGATAAGAGATAGTGATATAATAAGGCAGAGGTGAAAAAATATGGCAGATTACAGAAAAGGAAGTCATACAGTATACGATATAAAATATCATTTTGTGTGGATAACGAAATATAGATATCCGGTATTGACAGGAGCTGTTGCATTGAGAGCAAGAGAGTTGTTAAGGCAGGGGTGTGAAGCGAATAATTTGAGAATATTGAAAGGCAGTGTAGGCAAAGACCATATACATATGCTGTTATCATGCCCTAAGACAATGGCACCGAGTGAAATAGCTCAAAAATTAAAGGGAAGAA
>CACZTP010000028.1:0-1622 GCA_902784055.1 uncultured Pseudomonadota bacterium | reverse complement strand
CCGGAACTGAGAAAAAGATATTGGGGACAGCATATGTGGGGGAGAGGATATTTTTGTGGAACGGTGGGAGAAGTTGACCAAAAAACGATAGAAAACTATTGTAATTTTTCGAGCAAAAGCCAAAAAGCACCGTGACATGAAAAAAGCCGAAATACCACGGATAAAATTAAAAAATACAGATAAACAGCCGATTTTCAAGCGTTTCAAGGCGGAACACTTTGAAAAATCGGCTGTTTTTGTATTTTGCGTGACAATCGGAAAACGGCACTTTCGGGCATATTGTGAGTGGAATTGGAGTCAGCTTTTCAGTGCCGCTGTAATTTTTAAAAGTCTTTAAAACCTGTTTAATAAGGCATTTTTAGGCATTTGAAAGATTTTATTACTCTTATGTTTGTGATTTATTTAATACCAACAATACCAACCAATTTTTATTTTAATGCCAACCAGTTGGTATTAGGATAAACAGCGGATTTTCTGCCCTTTTGCGATTTTTAGTCGCTGTTTTGTTGTCGTGAATAATTATACGAAATTTTTGCATAAAAATACATTTTATCATCGTTCACAGCATTGCTGTTTTGAGCGGATTTACTATTTATGTACCAAATTTTTTACGAATCATCTCGATTGCTGCGTTTTGGAGTATGTCCTGAAAACTACTAAATTTAGTATTTTCTGATATAAAATGGTCAAATTCGGGACAGTTATTAATATCAGTTGCGTTTTCCAATTTTCCGAAACTATCAACCAATTCCTGCAGAGAAGCGTATTTTGTATTTGTTGCCATAAATTCATCGGTAACAATGTTTGTGAGTTTGTGGGTACCCTCAATCTCGTCTTTAACTTCATCGATAAACGACCACATATTATTGACAATATTATCCATGATAATTCAAATCTTTTCTTATTACTGTTTGTGGGTTGTTTTTTTATTTCTTGTTTTTTAACTCGTTCAAATACAACACTGCCTCGGCACGTTTTACAAGCGACAAACTTTGCACCAAATTTATAAGTTCTATTGTATCTTCATCCGTTTTCGCATTTCCGTTTACATTGAGGTATGAATTATTACCATTTATGGCTTGAACATTATTGTTTCCACTTATTGAGTATGTTCCATTTGGAGCACTGGTTCTCCCTAATAAATAATCTACGGAACAGTTGAGATAATCAGCTATTTGAGCTAACGCAAAACACCCCACACCTTTTTTGTCTGACATTTGACGAATAATGTTTACACCCAATCCTAATTCCTTCATCATATCATCTGCGTTCTTTATGCCTTTAATTTCCTGTTGTTCTTTCACTCTTTCTTTTATTATTTGTGCACTATACATATAACTTATCCCCTCAATTTATATGTTGTTACAAAACTACTAAATTAAGTAGAAATAGATTGGCAACTACTAAATTTAGTAGTAAAATATACCTGTGGTATGCAAAAAGACACAATAATCCCACAAGGCATATTAATTTGTAAATATATAACTTTATTCTCAATTTTAGTTTATATCATTTCGGTTAATAGTAAGCGTATAATATTCCCTGTCTACTCATCCGCAAAGTAAAAAGTGTATGATAGAGTATAATGAACTCCATAGAGCAGATAAGGTATATAAACAAGC
>CACZTP010000027.1 GCA_902784055.1 uncultured Pseudomonadota bacterium | reverse complement strand
TTTTTGAATGCTTATTTCAGTACCTTCAGTTCCCCATGCATTCACGGAACCTTCGTAAACGAGCATTCCCTTTACATTTACAGATGGAACTTTTTCACCACTTGGGTTTAGTCGCAACGTGCCACTATCGCTTATTGTTAATGTATCTTCAAGTGTCGCTACTGCGTTCCCTGTAAGTTGCAGAGCACCATTTGTTGCTACGTCAACTGGCTTTGTCGCTGTAAGTGTACTTGTATATTCATCATTACCTGTTACGGATACTGTGTTAGAAAAAATGTAACTATCTGCATTTTCTAATCTCAAATTGTTTCCTGGAAGTACATTTATTGGATCGCTAACTGTGAGTGGGTTTGCGTGTCCTAATCCAACGACCGAAACGACAGCTAAAGATTTGAGTAAAAGTTTGTTCATAACTACCTCTAAAGTTCAATAAACATTGTTTATTCAACATAAATAATGTTTATCTATAAACCTACCATTTATAATGTATAGATTAAAAATATTAATAAAACGTTAAATACATAATAAAGTTAAAATAATATTAAAGCGCTAAAATGTCAAGATAAATATGATACAAGTGATTAAACGTAATTATATTCTAAAAACGCTTACCCAGTAATCAGATCTTTTGCTAAAAATGTTAAAATATCTCTGTGATTTTACGTAAATTATAAATTTATGAATTCATCTGAAATAATTATATTCGGGGAGGATGCCTTTCACGGTATGCGAGATGCCGGAAAATTGGCAAGATCAGTATTGGATTTCATAGAACCATATATAAAAGAAGGTATTACAACTGATGAAATTAACACTTTATGTCACGATTTTATAATAAAGAACAATGCGATCCCGGCTCCGTTAAATTATAATGGGTTTCCGAAATCTGTTTGTACATCAGTAAACGATGTAGTATGTCACGGAATACCTGGAATGTATAAATTAAAAGATGGCGACATAATAAACATAGATATTACTGTAATTTTAAACGGATGGTATGGAGATACAAGTCGTACTTTTTTGGTAGGGAATTGTACTCCTCTTGCCCGCAATTTAATAGAAACAACAAAACGAGCGATGTATGTTGGTATTGACGCCGTTAAAATTGGCGGGCATATTGGTGACATAGGAAAAGCTATACAAAAATATATTTCAACTACACCCTATTCAATAGTTCGCGATTATGGTGGGCACGGCATAGGTAATTTTTTCCATGGGGAACCTTTCGTTGCTCATTACGATATTGGAACAATTGGCGCAGAAATAAAACCAGGAATGTTTTTTACTATAGAACCTATGATTAATGCCGGGAAATATAAGTGCAAAGTTTTAAAAGATGGTTGGACTGCGGTAACTGTTGATAAAAGCTTATCTGCCCAATTTGAGCATACAGTCGCTATAACTGAGAACGGTATTGAAGTCTTAACAGCATAAACATTTATATAGAAGTAACGATATATAAAACAATACCGTCACTTATATATTTTGTTTTAAATTAAAGAACTAGTGTAACGTTTTGATTACCATTATCTCCGACATTTATTAGAGATCCTGTTCCCATGTTAAAGGTGTCAAAGTTATAAACTTTTTCTGTACCATTGTCCTTCACTTACAACAGGAGCAACTTTGATGTTATTTATACCTTGATTTCCTTCGGTACCGTCCGCTATGCTTAACGACAGATCTTCAGCAATATTCATTGCATCAATAGCGACATATCCATTCTTTGATGCAAATTCAACATTTTTTAACTTGCCGTTTAGAACCACTTTATTGACAAAGTTGCTATTATCTCCGGAAAATTTTACTGTCTCAACATCTTGTACACCACTTGTTAGATATAGATCGTGATCATTAGCCGATCCAGATGGAGCAAGATCCACCTTAAAATCAAATTCAGTATTGTTTGATGTTTCATTTGACAGTGGAAGTTGATAACTATCGGGCCATTGTACAAACGTATTAGACCTTTCGTTAGCATAAACTTGCTGAACAATTGGAAAACCATCAGGATCCATTACTTCTATATCGTAATTTTCTTCGTTAAATTTGTTGTAAAAATCAAACGCTCCAGTTCCGTCGACTGCCACCAGAGATAAACCTTCTTTGTCTTTTACAGCATTTTTAGCTGTTTCATCAGAACTTATCAAAGTTTCCATATCTCCTAGT
>CACZTP010000026.1 GCA_902784055.1 uncultured Pseudomonadota bacterium | reverse complement strand
ACTGTTAATAGCATTAAACTTAACTTTTTAAACATTGTTAACTCTTTAAGTTATGTAACCTTTTCCTGGATAACTTATCAAAGGTTAAAAATTGGTTAAATCTTATAACAACTTTTATTATTCTACACTATTTTTAATATACGTCAAGCACTCTTCTTTGTTTGGAGTGAAATCATTTAGAACCCACCAGCGTTCGCAGTCTTTTAAAACTGTTCCAGGGTGAAGAATTGCTTCACATATATCGTTATACGCAACCGGAAATTTTGGAAAATCGTATTCAATTAAAGGACGAATTGGTTCATTATACTTAAGATGCTTAACTACTATAATATCTTGTTGTATTTCCAGTGTTGCTTTATATGCAACATACATTAGTGACTCTGTTTCGTATTTTATATATTCGTTTATTATTTTCTTATATCGTCTTGATAATTTAAATACGTGTAATAGAACTTCGATATTAAATAAAATATAAAGTTTTAATACAGTCTTTGCGTCTGGATATACTTTTAACAAGTTTTTATACAATTCAATGTTTGCATTTATTACACCAGCTTTATTCATTAGTTCAATGATTTGTTCATTATTTTTGTAATGTAAAATTTTTATTAATTCGGATTGAATACGTTCTATTGATAATTTAAAAATTTTGTTTGATAAAGATTTTATGATATGCTCATATCTATTTGAAGTGTCGCCATATTTTGCACAAAATCTATAATATCTAAAAATTCTTAAGTAATCCTCCTGTATTCTTTTTCGTGGCTCTCCTATAAAACGTACAACATTATTTTTTAGATCCTCTTTCCCTCCGAAGTAATCAAATATTTGCCCATGTTGATCCATATATAAGGCATTTATTGTAAAATCTCTACGCATTGCATCCTGTTTGAAGTTTGAGATTTGCGATACATTGCAATGTCGACCATTACATTTTGTGTCGCGCCTCAAGGAAGTTATTTCAAACTTCTTGTTATTTATTATTGCCGTTATTGATGAATATTGTATCCCTGTTCTTATAATGTTTATGCCCGCATTTTCCAAAATACTGCACAATCTATTGATTTCACAATTTATTGCAATATCGAAATCATCAGTTATTACTCCACGTAAATAATCACGAACGCAACCACCGACGAAACGAGCCTCTATATTATTCCTGTTAAAAATATCAAATAATTGTTTTGTTTCAGAAAATTCAAGAAAATACATTTCACAACGATGCTATAGCTTCATTCTGTTTTTGTATTAAAACCGTTCGAGCATTCTTTGCGTAGTTAAACAACGTTCTGAAAATATCTTCATCAAATGGACGTTTTTCACCACATGCTTGGATTTCAATAATCTTATTATCAGCCATTATGAAATTAGCATCAGTCTCGGCGTTTGAGTCCTCTACATAATCCAGATCACACATAGCTTCGTCGTTTACTACTCCGCACGATATTGCTACAGCATGGTTACGTATAGGATTTGTCGCTATTACAGAACGTTTTATAAGTTTTTTGCATGCTATATGAAGAGCTACGTACCCGCCGGTAATACTCGCTGTGCGTGTTCCACCATCAGCTTGGATTACATCGCAATCTATTTTTATTTGTCGTTCGCCTAATATACTTAAATCAACGACAGACCGTAAAGAGCGACCTATGAGACGTTGTATTTCCATAGTACGCCCCGACTGTTTGCCCTTTGAGGCTTCCCTATCAATGCGTTCTGGCGAAGCGCAGGGTAACATACCATATTCAGCTGTAATCCACCCAGTACGTGTATGTTTCAAAAATAAAGGAACTTTTTCTTCAACAGTTGCACAACATATTACATGAGTATTTCCAAATTTTACGAGACATGAACCATCACCGTATGAATAATAATTTGGGATTATATCAACAGGACGTAACTCATCATTCTTACGATTGAAAGACCTTTTAAAAGGAATATGCATAATAAAAATCCAAAGGCGATATGAATGTAGTCTGATCGCATCTCTGCTTAATTGTACCAGCATAGAGTATATTGTCGCTAACAAAAAATTCGAGTATAAGATTTAACCAATTTTTAACCATTGATAAGTTATCCAGGAAAAGGTTACATAACTTAAAGAGTTAACAATGTTTAAAAAGTTAAGTTTAATGCTATTAACAGTAAGCTGTTCTTATGCTAT
>CACZTP010000025.1 GCA_902784055.1 uncultured Pseudomonadota bacterium | reverse complement strand
TCTGTTGAGTAACAGCTGTAAATAATTTTTAAGGAAGAAGGGAGAAAGAGACTTATGAAAAGTTTTAAAAACAAACATTTAAAAGGACTATTAACAAGTATTTGTTTAATAACATCCTTGAGTTTTATTTCAAATAATAGCGCTATTGCTATGGATAACTCAAATACAAGCGCAATAAACATCAATAAACATATATGGGAAAAAGAATTTAGTACAAAAAGCGTTAAAGCGTTTGCAAAAAGTAGGGGCATCAATTTTGATGAAAGTAAATATACTTCGGATTTGTCTAAAGTTATTAACAACGTTAAACATAATGTTGACGGAGTATACAAAAACGATTATTTAAAGCAAATTCTTGCGCCAGATCAGACTAAACTCTTCGTAACAAAAAATGCTATTGCAACCATGCTTTATCAAACCCTAATAAATGGTAAAGAAATTTCTTTCGATGCAGGAGCTAAGGATATGTTATACGCGGTGGCTGGTCTTAATTGTGAATGGAGTAAAACAGCTAAAATCAATAAAGAAATTTTTGATAGAGGGCTATCGTATATTAGCGGTTTTGTATTTTATCATATGAACCTCAATGTTATAAAAAAAACTGATGGATGGAGTATAAACACTAATTTTGAACGAACCTACGAAAAGCTTATTAAATTCTTACGATATAAGTTTAAAAAACTAATAGATATTGATGATGGTGTAAAGGATCGTGTAATGTTAGTTTCCAAATCAGACAGAACGCCGTTTATTTATTTTTCTTCAAAGGAAGCTGAGAACTTTATTACAACCTTATCAGAGCCACGAATAATGGATTATTTTGGAATTAATCAATGTGATGGTATCAAGACTGGGGATCAAAATAAAATTGGTAAAGACAAGGAATTACTTAATTTTCAGAAGGAAGTAGACAAGGATGTCAGGCGTTTTTGTCGCAAGAATAACATCGAAGTTCCAAAGAAACAAGGATTATTGAAACCAAGCGATCTATTAATTTTAGTGGAGAAAAAAGCAAAGAATAAAGAAGGGAAGGAATGGGCTTATAAAAAGCTCGTTGCAGACTTTGAGTCTTTTTCAAAGAGTATAGAGGAAAGCGCGTCAAAAACGTTAATGAAAACGTCTGATGATGTGCTTCTTTCTGATGATCCGAATCAAAAAGATATATTTGATCATGAAACTTTTCTATATCAAATGTGTTTAGCTTCTAGCAGAGAGTTTTTCGGTGGTTATACAAATATGAATTATCTTAAATCTCTTGATAGCCACAACGCTGTTTTGTTTTCAGATATAAAATCCAAATCCATAGATGACAAAAATGATCGAGATTTGTATATCGAAGATGTGCAACAACCTCAAAGTTCTGAAATCACTATATCGTTGAGTCCAAACGACGGGTTTTATACTGAACTATTGCAAAAAGGGTTCAAAAAGATATTGGACAAACGTGTAAAAAGAAGCAAAGATAAAACTGTACTAAACGTACACAAGATCGATAAAAAGATTCAAATCGATAAAAAGATTCAAGATGTATTGATTGCGGTCCGAAAAAATCTACAGCATATATCCAATAACAGTGATAGTGCTGTCTTCCCGATTAATTTCGTGGATGAAAAACAAGCCCAATGTTTTATAAAAAAAGAAAAAGCGTTTTACAAATTTTATGAGGAAGTCATTGGGGGCTTGTCGGAGATAAGTGGTCATCCCGCTGTCAACATGAAAGTTGGTTATGTGCCAGACGATTTTGTGGCAAAAGAAAAAAATACGAAGAGCGAAATATTCTACATTGATATAACAAAACTTTTTGTAGAATCCTATTTGGAAGAGTTTAAAAAGTACGCTGAATTGTCCGATAGGTTTTACAAAAAGATGTCCGATGGAATAGTTATGATACTTCGAGATTTACATATTAACAGCGCAGATGATTTTAAGAAAGAATTTGTCAAATGTTTGACAGCTATTTGGGATAAAAATTTGCGCGACTATCTAAAGAACGCTGACGACAAAGAAACAGCAACGATGGCGAAAAAAACGCACATCAATTGCGTAGAGGACTTGATAGATTTGAGCTTTGATAAAGACGATTGTATATCTGTTTTAGATGGAAGAATTTACGTCCAGACTATAAAAGGAATTGACGTCGTATCTAAAATTTTGACCACTGAAGAGATGGACTCGTTTTATAAAAAAGTTGCGGACTTGTTGTCTATCAAAATTAAAAATTGTACCGATTCCGATTTAGAAGAAATGTTTCTTAAATTACAAAGAGAGTTGAACAATATAAAAAAAGGTAATAGTGGAAAAGAAAACAACCTTTTAAGCAAGATTTTTAATATTATTTCTCAAACTCAAGATGAACTTAGCAAACAAGAGAGTTCATTAAGAACAAAAAATGGATATCTAGAGAAAATTAAAGATTTAGAGAATAATGTCTTTTTGATTACACAGACGATTCAATATTTAAAAGAGATAGAGGATCTAACTAATTCAATTGAATATAGTTCCGAACAAAATGAAGTATTAAAAAACGATGTAAATAGCCTAAAGTCACGTTTGATAAACTTGCAAAGTCTAATTACCTCAATATTGGAAAATAAGCCATGGCAAAACGACGATCAACTAGTTCCGGAGAGCGACACAAATATAGAAGCCGCATTCACTTGGTTAAAAGATTTTTCAAATTCCAAAGATTTATATCATCATTTTGTCACAGTTATTGGCAATCCAAACATATTTATTCAACCAGGATCTAGTTTAAACGTACCAAGCCCTTATTATACCGAAGGAGGTATGAATGGAAATATATTTGTTAGGCTCAGAGACAGATTTGACGACCCCGAACACAATGAATATGATAATGCTGAGCGTTATTGGAGAGAGACGATGCGTAAAAATGGTCTATTATGAAAATTAATATACACTGCGCATTTACGTAGATGTGTTGCTTTACAGGTGAGCATTACTTACAACATCTATACTTGAATAAAGAGGAAGGAATGTACCATATATAAATAGAACTAACAATCCGCCGACTATGCATATTAAAACAGATGGTAGGCGTTTTGTTATATTCCTAATACAATTTTCAACTTGAAGTTTTGTGATATCTGCGAAAGTACTAAAAGCGACCCAATATTGACCTGTTTGCTCACTCACTGATATTATCGAAACTTCCTGTGGTGAGAACAATTTTAATCTTTCAGATGCGAGAGCAAAGCTACACCCATCTTTTATAAGATCTTCCAATCTTGAATACTGGCTAAATTCTGGAT
>CACZTP010000024.1 GCA_902784055.1 uncultured Pseudomonadota bacterium | reverse complement strand
AAACTGCTGAAAGAGTACACCGCTCCTGCCGATTAAAGTAGCAACAGCAGCAGTATGCAGAAGTGCTATATCGTGTGACTATAAAACGAGTTTTAGGTTCTAATGTGCCAGTACTCCCAACTCCCGTTACACGGATCCCTATGAATTTAGGAATAATAATAAAATCCGAAAAAATACTTGACTTTGAGATATTGTTTCCAAAGTAGCAATTGACATATTGATTTAATGAGTGTGCAATGGGGAAACCTGTGATTCGCGAAAAATGCATCAGTCTCTATTTGATTGATGGAGATGACAACGCTCGCATCAAATTCACTATGGAAAATTCGATGTGTGATAATGATTCCGGGAATAGCCCTAGCCCCATGTAATGTTAGAGAAGAATACCAGCAGATTGGTGGAGTCCATTTGTAATTCGGCTCATTTTGCTAATAACGCGTGTACTAAGGAGGTTTTATTTATGTGTAGTTCTATCAGAAAGATTTATTTGGAGAATTTTAAACGTTTTAGACAATATACGATAGAACCAAAAGACAATATTAATGTTTTGATTGGCGATAATGAGACCGGAAAAAGTTCAATACTTGAAGCTATAGACTTAGTGGCTAATGGCAATATTCATCGGGTTGAGAACATAGGTATTGATCGGTTAATGAACACTGATGCTGTTAATGATTTTTTACAAGGAGACAAACAAATCAAGAATTTACCCACAATAAGGGTTGAACTTTTTCTAAATGGCTCTTTTGATTTTACAATGAATGGCAAGAATAATCATGAAAAAAAGTCGTGTGATGGCATAAGGTTAATTTGTGAACCTAATCTTGATTATGCGTCTGAAATTGAAGAGGCTATTAGTGCTGATCCTAATTATTTCCCTTTTGATTACTATAGTGCCCGTTTTTCTACATTTGCTGATGAATCGTTTACTGAATACAGGAAAAAGTTAAAATGTGTAATGATTGACAGCACAAAAATGAATTCGGTTTACGCTACCAATGATTTTATTCAGAGAATGTATAGCTACTATACAGAAGATGAAATAAAGTTAAGAACAATTCATAAAAGTGAATATAGAAAGGTTCGAGAGGATTTTAGCAAAAATGCTTTGGGTTATCTAAATTCTAAAATTCAGAAGGATAATTATTTGTTTGGTTTAAAGAATGGTTCGGTTGTCTCATTGGAAAATAATCTTACCATTTACGAGGACAATGTAAGTATTGACTGCAAAGGGACTGGTATTCAATCTTTTATAAAAACAGATTTTGCCCTAAGACGTTCAGGGGATAATATTGATGTAATTTTAATTGAAGAACCAGAAAATCATCTCAGTGCTGTTAATTTAAGAAGATTAATACAGCTTATTGTCGGAAATAAAAAGGGGCAATTATTTATTACTACGCATAGTAGCGATATTAGCACAAGACTAGAAATTAATAATTTGTTAATAATGAATAGAGATAAGCTAACGCCGACTACATTGCATCAGCTTCAAAATGAAACATCAAAATATTTTTCAAAGACCCCGCCTGCTAGTATTGTTGAGTTTGTAACAGCTACAAAAATAATACTTGTAGAAGGTCCTGCAGAATTTATTATGCTTGAGACGTTTTACGAAAGTGTAACAAAAGGGAAAAAACCAGAGTCAGAAGGAGTTAGTATTATTGATGTAAGAGGTTTGAGTTTCAAAAGATATCTTGAAATTGCAAAGTTAACCGGAAGTAAAGTAGCTGTTATTACTGACAATGATGGGGATCATTTAAAGAATTGCGTTGAGAAATATAAAGATTTTAATTCGTTAAAAAATATACAAGTTTTTTTTGATAACGATAACACGAAAACTACTTATGAAATTGTTTTATACAATTGCAATACTGCTCTCTGCGAGCAACTCTTTAAAGGAAGAATAAGGGGGACTACCACCACTACCGTTCAAAATTGGATGCTGAATAATAAAACGGAAGCGGCTTTTTCATTAGTTTCACAAGAAAAACCGGTAATTGTACCAGATTACATAAAAAGGGCTATAGAGTGGATAAGAAAGTAATATTTGCAGTTGCCGGTTCTGGAAAAACTACTTATATAGTAAATTCTTTATCTAAAGAAAAACGAACTTTGATAGTGACGTACACGATTGCAAATTGTGAAAATTTGAAAAATAAAATTTTAAATAAGTTCGGTGGCGTATGGCCAACTAATTTAACAGTTATGACGTATTTCAAGTTTTTATATAATTTTTGCTATAAACCACTTTTGTCTGATAGGGTTCGAGCAAGAGGTATTACCTATGAAGGCCCTCAAAATTATTATAACCAAAAGAAAAATAATAATTTTTACTTAACGAGTAATAATTATTTTTACAGTAATAGATTATCTTTATTTCTATTAGAGCTCGAAGGGGTTTTTAGTGAAATTCAAGAAAGATTAACTAAATATTTTGATGCGTTTGTTATTGATGAAGTTCAGGATATAGCTGGAAGAGATTTTGATTTTCTAATAAAGCTTATGCAGATAGATATAAATCAATTATATGTTGGAGATTTCTTTCAGCATACATACGATACTAGTAGAGATGGTAATGTTAATAAAAGTCTATTTGATGATCAGAAAAAATACGAAACTCGTTTTATACAAAATGGTTTTGTTTGTGATACATCAACACTTGTAAATAGTTGGCGTTGTTCTAAGTCTGTTTGCAAGTATGTGTCTGATATGCTTGGGATAGAGATTCATTCTAACAGAACTGATGATTCTAAAATAACATTTGTTAAAACCCTGGACGAGGCAAAGATGATTATAGGAGATTCATCAATAGTGAAATTACATTATCAAGGTGCTTCAAATTTTGGATTGTGTCATCGCAATTGGGGAGATACGAAGGGGGAAGACCATTATTCCGATGTATGTGTTGTTTTAAATAAAAAGACGGTGGCTTTGGCAAAGGCTAATAAGTTGAACCAACTTTCTCCGTTAACTAGAAATAAATTATATGTTGCGATAACACGAGCCCGTAATAATGTTTATTTTATGGACGATATTTTATTTAACCAGTGTGTGCCGAATTCTTGATAAATAACGAAATTTTTGCTAACACGTTAGAAATTGAACTCTTCATATTTCGGTAATTGTTTTTGAGCTTTATTAGAACTGTCAATTTGAGAACTTTATTAATAATTTAGTATATTTCTAGAATACTAGGTAAGACATTGGCTCGGCACACTCGACCTAACGGACTAAAACGTCAGTGCTTATGTTTTCACGTTACCACTGCCACGAGAACTGCTGTTAGGTCGATACGTCAGTGCTAATGAATGTCTGACATAGTCAGTAGGGTGTCATCACACGTCGAGACGGTAGTGCTCATGTCACGAAAGTAACACCCTTGCAAACCCACGATTTATAAGGCTTTGCGAGGAATTGGCAAGGTGTTTAAAAGACCTTATGTCTGTATCCCGTTACAACATACACGTATAGGGGAACATATCAACAGAGATACTTTTGGCTAAAATGTAATCAAAAATTACCGATGTGCAATCTGAACACTCGAGGTTAACACACTTAAGGCTGTAGTAATTATGACGTGTTCCCAACACAACTTTAAGGTTGTGACTTCGGTTGATATGTCAAAATCGGCTGATTTTTTGAGCGGGACGGGAAGGCTGTTAGGGGCTTTTGTGATAAGATCTTTGTATTCGCAGAGCAGAAAATCGAGTAGGCGGATGTTTTAGCATCACACCTCTCACAACACCGTACGTGCGGATCCGCATACGGCGTTTCCAGTTTGAGTAGGCTAATCCC
>CACZTP010000023.1 GCA_902784055.1 uncultured Pseudomonadota bacterium | reverse complement strand
TAAATAGTTTTTAGCTTACAACAGAAAACCACAACAACACCCATTACAGAGTTGTGACAATCATCGAAACACGACACGGATATATCAAAAAATCCCACCAAAACCACCGATTTTATTATGTTAAATAACTACCCATTTAACATAATGTGTATTATCGGAAGTATAAAATGTACATTTTTTGTACAGTCTTTTTCCTAAAAATATTAGGTAAATTCACCATGAAACACGACACGGAAAACAACACATTCTTTGTGTTATTTTAGATACTGTATATTTTTTGTACTTTTAGTTTGGCTATGTTTTGCGCCGGAGTTGGGGTTTCGGTCACAAAGGGCAATCAGACTATTTTTGACTTATCCCCTACTATGTAAACAGTATTGATTTGCAGCACAGCAAGACAACACCAAAGCCACAGCACAGACAGAGCGCGGGCAATCATCACATACAGATGTTACATGAACAAGACTGTTAATAGACTGTATATTTTTTAGCCATTTTTTCCGTCATTTGCCCAAAAATTTAAAAAAAGGTAAGAGTGCGGTACTTTTCACAATTCCCCCAGAGATAAAAACCACCCCCCACCCCTTCAATGCTGTAATACCGAAACAGTGACGAACATAACACAAAATCTATGTTACTTATATAACTAACATAAAATCTATGTTACTATATCAGTAACACATAAATAATGTTACTAAGGATATGACAATATGAAGAACCAACCATCACAGAAGAACCAGCATCCAGCAGAAGCCGCAACACCTCCGAAGCCTAAATATCTTGTAGTAGAAGATCGCGGATATTCTGGAAAAGTTATCAGATTTAGAACGCATAGCAAGTATGTAGTAATTGCCATCATCAGACAGAAGCCCAGCATCGCCAGCACCCGCGCCAAAGATCTGGAGCGTTATCAATCAGAGTATATCAATCAGTTTAAAGATAGCCAGCACAGCAACAACGGCGGCGCATACGCTCAATTATGTCAAGCACTGGAGGACATAAAAGCACCGTACACGCTGGAAATCCAGAAGCCATATAAAGAACTGATTGATAAAATCTTAATAAACGACCAGAAGCAAAAAATTAAAGACTATCTGCAATATCTTGTTACGGAAACAAACAGGGAACATCAAAAAGCATTGAAGGATCTTGTTAAAGTCGGAGTAAATAAAGCACTGGATGAACATTTTTCATTATCCAGAGTTGAAACAGTTGTGGAAATAGCCAGCGAGCAAGCAAAAGAAAAGACAGATCAAGAAATCATCATCAATCATAAATAACATAAATTCAGTGTTATTTATCATAAATTACAGTAACACATATTTTGTGTTACTGTTTTTGTATTCAAAAAACAAAGTATTTCTCCCAAAGTCTGCATTGAATTTAAAAGTAATAGGGGAACAAGGATTTTAAAAAGAGCATAGCTTAAAATCAATTCTGCATATACTACAAGCAAAGATAATATTATTACTAATTCTTTTGTGCAATCTTTCACAAAACTGATTTTTTAATACGTAAGAATTTGACTATATATTGATCGGCTGTTTTATTTCTGTTATCTTTATGTGTGACCCATAGAATTATGGAGTCGAAAAAAAGAAAGGACCGTACATCTGCAAATGTAACAGCCCCGTTATTTGACCTATTAATTAGGGTATAGAAAGTTACCCCGCGTGTAAAGATTTATTTACTGAATTTTAGTATTTTTTTACACCGAACACACTTTTTAAACTCTAATTAAACCAACCGATAGATAGATTTATTTGTCGGTTCTGGAGTTGTTATATACGGTCCATTTCTTTAGCTTCAATGTATTTTTAACAAAAGAGGTATAAAAAAATGGTTATTAAACGAATAACAACACCAGAAGCAATAGAACAAGCATTATCAGTTTGTTCCGAGCATTACAGAAATCTTATCATCAGAAGAATATCTAATGCTGCAAAATATCCAGCATTAAGATTATCATCCGTGCTTCACTTTTTAATTCCACATATTGAAGTTGACACGTTAATTAAAGAACTCACAGCAGACAGCACACATTTAACCAATTCTGTTAGAAGAACAATTAAGTATGATTTAATGGTAAATCATCGAACTTTGTTCAAACTTAAAGACTTTTTTAAACTGTACGACAACACCAGCAAAGATAGACTACTGGCTATTATGGAGAATTTAAATCATATCGACTATAAACAGAATAAAGCCGACATGATACCAGTGCATCATCTTGTCCCAGATCCGACATTTCTAACAGATACAACCCCAACCAAAACAGCACAAAAAAACTATAAAAATGCATCATCAGAAGGGGGCAACCATGAATAATTTTGAACATTCCAATTATGTAGATTATCTGCATTATGATTTTTATGTAATGAGCGCAAGCAGTAAATCAAACAAGGGGCTTATTTTAAAGAACTGGAACAATACCGACATAAGACCGAATAACGATAATATTTTTATGGATAATTTTCCATATCCGTATGAACTGGAGAACAATCCGCGAGCTGTTTTTCACATAACGAACTTAATCAAAGCAGAATACAAGCAAGTATTTCTGGATGAACCAGAAAAT
This sequence comes from uncultured Pseudomonadota bacterium, assembly GCA_902784055.1. Taxonomy (GTDB): domain Bacteria; phylum Pseudomonadota; class Alphaproteobacteria; order RUG11792; family RUG11792; genus RUG14087. The sequence continues at coordinate 3,236 of CACZTP010000023.1, read as the reverse complement.
AGAAAAATGGAGTATCTAACCACTGATATATGTGTGCTGGATATTGACGATCAAAGATTGAATCCGAAAAGCCCATTATATGACTATGATTTTGACCACAGCCCAGACCGCTATAATTTGAGTAATAAGATACTATCAATTATTACACATGAAAATAGAAAAAGCGTTGGAAGAACCGAAGTTATAAAAAGCACTAAAGGCTACCATATTGTTTTACGTTTCACCGAAGAAATGTTACCAATGTTGAATTGTAAAAAGTTGAAATTGACTGACTATATTTGCAATAAATACGGAATCACAGAGGATGAACGGAAAAGGGCAGATATTGATTTACTGTTAATGCACCAAGTAAAAAAATATGGTTATCCAATCAAACCGAGGATGCTAAGAAATGGTAATTATTTAGAGTATATATATTTACCATCCAGCATCCTGGAGAAAGAGGAGAAGGAAGAAAAGCCAGCCGATTTTGATATATTTGCTTTTAAATTTGCACCGCAAACTAAATTTGTACGGTCCGGCGGTTATATCACATATAACCCAATTCCACTCGCATTTGCACGATATTTAAATTCAAGCTCTAGTGAAATCATCATTCCAAGACGTAAGCAGATTATGATCCCTTGCGTATTTCACGGAGAGAAGGAAGCCAGTCTAAGCATAGACCTAGAGAAAAATTTATATCACTGTTTTGGTTGTGGAGCTGGGGGCAATTTAGCTCAATTTGTAATGAGAACCCGAAGCGTTAATTTTAAGGAAGCATTACAGATTTTAAGGGATGCTGGATGCTTGTATGATGAACCAGAGGAGGAAGCAGAAGCAGAAGCAGAAGCCGAGGAAATAGATTTATAAGAGAAGCTACACGGATATAAAAATAAAAGCCCGCGACACGGTTTTGCGGGCTTAATTCCAACATACATATAAGGTATTTTACAATGAAAAATAAAAATTCAGAAATTGAAAAAGAAAATAATTCTAAAAATACTGATGCAACCAACACAAATGAAATAAATCTGGCTATTGACAGCACCAGACAGAAACAGGAAAAAGCCAAGCTGGAACAAGCGGCGAAAGAACAACATCAGATTGAATATCAGAGCTACACGCAAGGCTTAAAAAATACATGCAACGTTATACATAGAATCATTGATGGCGCATTTAAGATATTATACACGACCGACCGCAACGCCACATCTTACACACTGATAGACAACACATACAACGCAGTTATTCAATACGTTGAATCTTCACAGAAGAAAGATACCGCAACGCCGGACCAAGACCAAGACCAAGACAATGACATCATCCTAGATTATATAAATAAAAATATACAAAATTCTTTGTTGTGGATGCTGTTTTTTGATTTTGATACACCGCTGGAATTGCTGGAAGGTAAAGACAGGGAAACCGCCAATAATACAGTTAAATATCACATCCAGCGCATAGCAACACATGTTTTATGTTACCTATTCAAACATTTTTCAGTGCATCAGATTATAAGCACAGATTATCGCGGATGCTATGATCCAGAAGAATTAGAAAAGTTAATGCAACAAACTGATGCAAACGGCGTCGCATTATATTTCAAAGTTGTATCAAAATATTTTGTTGACCATGAAACCCACAAAATTATTGATGGCGATCTATTAAGACATACTCGAACCAACAACGGATTATCATTGTTAAAATGGCAGAGAGAGAGCAACGATGTTTTCATTGATGAACTCACAGAAGAACCGTTATTGCTGCATTTAATTAAAACGAATAAGGATGGCGAGCTGGAGAAAACCGAGGGCAAAAAACCACAGTCAAAAATATTCAATCCCGAATTTTGCCAGATATTCAGAAGGTATAGAAACGGTTGTAGGTCCGTGCCGTACAATCCATTTGTTAAAGATAGGCTCTACTTTGATAAATATAACGGACTAGACTATTTCAATATTTACAGACCACCATTTTATAAATGGAGAAAAATCCCAGCAAAGTATATACAACCAGTGCAAGACATGTTTGAACAATATCAAGAAATTGTCCAAGCTGTTTGTAATTACCGTCAAGATCAAATTGATTATATTCACGACTATGCAACGCATCTTGTACGCCGACCATTTGAAGGAGTCGAATATTTAACAGTTTTGGTTAGTGAAACCCGCGGACTGGGCAAAGGCGCAGTTACCGAAACTTTTAGAAGGCTTGCTGGAACTGATAACTATACATCAATTCAGCGGAATTTTAAAAACATCATAGGCGACTATAATATGTGTTTAGGTTCGACAGTATTTCAAACACATGAAGAACTGGGGGATCTAGGATGTTTAGAATTGCCGCCTAATATTCAGACGTTGAAGGAAAAAACCACAGCCAGAACCGCTTTTTTAAGAGATCCATTTGTCAAAGGGTTTGAAGGAATCATTTTCCCGCGCATTTTCTGCAATACCAACAATATAAGTGAGTGCATACCAGAGCAAGGGGAACGCCGACAGGCTTTTATACTAGGATGTAATAACACCGCGCGAATTGATGAATTTAAGGCGAGGGCGGGAGATTATAGACATAAGCTAGATACGGAACTGGGTTCATACTTTATTGAATATTTATATCAATACTATTCAAAGCGTGACTATTCACGCACGCAAAAAACTGAAAACGGCACAGAAAGAGAGCTGGATTTTGCACACGCATATCCATGCTATTTCTGTTTTACAGTAAATAATAAAATGCTAAAGGCAAAGACCATTTGCACAAAAGCCGATGTTGTTGCAAAAGCTCTATATGATATTGCCAAAACATTGTGGACTTTGTAAATATCGGCAATCAAACACCGATAACAGCATATAACATCATCCATAAGTTAATATCAGTGAATTATAAAATAAGCGACCCGCCTATTCAGATTATTATTTGCTACATAAAAAACACGCTGGAACAATTACACAGTGCATCAGATGAATTATCATCATTCTATGATGGAAGGCGCGCAGTTAATCACTTAAATAAATATGGCAAAATGTTATCTGCATTTGCGGAGAAATATCCGAAAATTCTGGAGAAAACAGAGGATAAAAAGAAGGGTAATACTTACAAACTCAATCCAAACTTTAAAGATCTGATAATTGATTTAGTAACAGAGCAAGAACTAAACGATTAGAAGCGCATAACACAAATATTGTGTAACTTTTAAAATAATAAGCCAGTCGAACTTACATAAATTTAATGTTGTTTTGACTGGCTTTTTT
>CACZTP010000022.1 GCA_902784055.1 uncultured Pseudomonadota bacterium | reverse complement strand
ATTTAATTTCCCCGTCTCAATAGTACAAATAAACTTCAACTGCTTCTGCTCCACCCCATCGGGACAGTACTTTTTTATTAATTCTTCTATTTTAGTCATATGTAATTTTTACTTATAACGGTTTATTCTTCAATAACTCCGCTATTGGAATCTTCGGTTTCTATTTCAGTTATTATTTTGTCAATTTCATTTCTTAATGTGTTTACTCGGTAAACTATTTCTTTTATTTCGGTGTTTAATGCTGTGATATCAACCTTTTCTTTTGTATCTTCAGGTTCAACATATGTGGATACTGATAAATTGTAATCTTTATTTGCTATTTCATTACTGGATACCAGACAACATACATGTTCAACATTTTTACGGTCGGAAAAATATTTCACAATGTTAGTAATATTCTCCTGCGACAATTTATTGTTATTAGTCACTTTTACACATTCTTTGCTGGCATCGATAAATAAAACGTTGTTATCGGTTTTGTTTTTCTTCATCACCATAATACAAGTTGCAATTGACGTACCGTAAAAAAGATTGTCAGGAAGCTGAATGATAGCATCAATAAAATTTTCTTTTATTAAATAAAAGCGTATCTTTTGTTCAGCACCGCCTCGGTACATTATGCCAGGAAAACAAACTATAGCAGCTACGCCATTATCTGCTAGGAAATAAAGCGAATGCATAATAAAAGCCATGTCCGCTTTTGATTTTGGAGCGAGAACCCCAGCCGGTGAATAACGTTCGTCATTAATAAGCAATGGATTGCTATCACCTACCCACTTTATTGAGTACGGCGGATTGGAAACAATTAACTCAAAACCACGGTTTTTTTCTAAATCTTCCTTATGTTTCGGATTTATCAACGTGTCATCACATTCAATTTTGATTTTGTCAAATCCAATGCCGTGTAAAATCATATTTATACGGCATAAATTGCAAGTAGTGATATTAATTTCCTGACCGTAAAAGGTTACGTTACAATCGTTGTTACCAAGAATCTTCTTTATTTTCAATAGAAGCGAGCCAGAACCACAAGCCGGATCGTAAACAGTACTTACTGATGTTTTTCCAACAGTACCTAGACGAGTCAGTAACTCTGATACTTCTTGAGGTGTATAAAATTCGCCACCAGATTTACCAGCACTTGAAGCGTACATACTCATCAAAAATTCGTATGCATCGCCAAATGTATCAATGCTGTTTTCTTTAACCGATCCGAGCTTCATATCACGAACCCCTCGTAACAGCCTGCCCAACCGTTCATTACGTTTTTGAATTTTGTCTCCCAAACGATTACTATCAACATCAAAATCGGCAAACAATCCTTTAAAACAGTTTTCGGCGTATTTATTCTCAGTAGAACTTTCTTCAATATCTTTGAAAACTTTTTCTAAAATTTCGTTTAAATTTTCATCTTTTAAATTACAAACATTGCAAAAAAGTTGTGACGGAAGAATAAAGAAACCTGCTGTATTCACAGTGTCTTTTTTACCTATTTGAGCTTTTTTATCTGATAAATTAGCATAACTAAAACTTAAATCGCCGTTTTCATGTTCACCTTTATCAACAAGTGTTGTAAGCCGTTCCGATAGATAACGATAAAACATTGTTCCAAGTACGTAGTTCTTAAAATCCCATCCATCAACACTACCCCTTAACTCATCCGCGATTGCCCAAATAGCACGGTGTAGTTCTTCTCTTTGTGATGCATTTAGTTCAGACATTTCTTTAAAAGAGATATCAATTTTATATTCGATATTCTAACATATTTTTAAACAAATACTGAGCCAGAAAAAGACTCTCCTGGAAATTCATTGTATTAGAGAGGATTTGTTCAAGCAAAGCTTGCCGCGTCCTCTCCCGTCAACAAATGTGACAACCCGTCTGTTGTCGGGAAGAGAGGATTTGAACAAAACAAAGTTTTATCCGAAGCCTCTCTTCCAATAAAGCAATTGTTTATGATTTTCCTCCATTATGGTCGGGAAGAGAGGATTTGAACCTCCGACCCCCTGCTCCCAAAGCAGATGCGCTACCAGGCTGCGCTACTTCCCGTACATCCGTTATTATACCACACACAAAGGCATAAGCTGTTTTTGTCTGGCTGTAATTTCAGCCGGGAGACCTTCGACGATATTATTACACAAACTATCAAAACGATCAAGAATTGATACAATACGTTGCTGTACGTCTATCGGGGGTAATGGAAATGTAAACATCTTAAACTTAGACATATCAACAGAGGCAAAGTTACCTTTATTGATATTATTTAAACAAAATTCATCCAATTTGTAACAATAATAAAATAAGAATTTTATATCATATTTATCTTTAAATTCGTCTTTTAATGCCAAACATGTAAACTGCTGGTTGGAAAGAAAAGGAACAGTAATTAACGCATGTTCTCCAATAGTCGCAGTAGTTGATACTATTATTGAATTGGGTGGGAATGGTTTATTCTTCACGGCTTCTTTTGTAATATGCTGTATAGCCTCAGAAAGAATATTGCCATTTGTCCGAATGTCTTCCATTCTAAACCAAGGAATAACGCCATTTTCCCAGTACTCAGCTTTTGCTTTTGATGGCGTATAACCGTTTCTTATATCAAAAATCTCTGATAATTCTTTATATTCCACCCCATCAGGGCAATATTTATCCAACAGTTTTTTAATATAGCTACAAGGATTATCAAATGTTAAAAGACTATCACGTGATACTGTTGTTTTCTTTTAGTAAGTTCTTTAGTAAGTTCTTTAGTAAGTTCTGTAAACTTATCCAATATCCTTACTATCTCTTCCTGTACTGGCAGATGGGGTAGAGGAACCTTAAAGTTAGAATAGACGCTTATCCATAGACGTTGATGAGCGTCAGATGTGTAATTTAAAAATCCCATTAAGTAATATAAATAACGAAGAGTTGTTTTATCTGTATTAGCTGTAATCATTTTCATAGCGGATGATTTTACTTTGAAAGGAAAAACAACCCACTTGAAAGCACCCGTAAAATCATCAAAAATGATTACAGGGTTGTTTTCAGATGCAGGATAAATTCCTTGACTCTCGTTCGTATAACCTAAAATGAATGTTTGACCAGCAGTTAAAACAGGGGTATCATACGAATTGCTGTATTTTGTATCATTCACAATATATTTCCCAGGTTGTTCATATATGGCAATATCTCCAATCCTTTTATATTCCACCCCATTAGGACAGTTCTTTTTTATTAATTCTTCTATTTTAGTCATCTTCGCTTATTTGTCCGTTTTATTATCATCTGCTTCGCTATTGTGTACATTCGGATTATCGGGAGTTTTTAAATTTTTATCCGCAGTATTAGAATTTTCACAATCGGTTAGTGTTTTACCATTATCGTTTCCTTGAGAATTGATATTGTCGTTGTCGTTATTCACCTCATCTAAATTTGTGCTCGGCAATCCTCCAAGTGTAAAATCGGATAGTTGCGCGTCTGTTAATCCGCTATTACTAGTACTAGGCGTAGTATAAGTACCTTCAAACACCTGTTTAACCTCTTCCCCAGTTAATGTTTCTCGTTCTAGCACTACTTTTGCTAAACGCTCGACTTTTTCCTTATTATCGATAATTAATTGTTTAACTTCATTGTACAAACGATTTAACAACTCCTTTATCTCATCATCCATAGTTTCCCTTGTTTTCGGAGAAATTTTATCGCTTTCATCGTCGTAATGCTGCGAGTTAAAGAACGACTGAACTCCCAACTTATCACTCATTCCCCATTTCATTATCATTTTTTTAGCAATATCAGACGCTTTTTCGATATCATTTGAAGCCCCAGTTGTTACGTTCTCTTCTCCAAAAAATATTTCTTCAGCAGCGCGTCCGCCCATGCATATTTTTATACGAGATATTAGTTCAGTGCGCGTTATTGAAAACTTATCTCGTTCGGGCAATCTGACAACCATACCTAAGGCGTTGCCCCTCGGAATTATAGTTATTTTATGAATAGGGTCGCTTTGCGGGGAAATATATGCTATAAAAGCGTGTCCTGCCTCATGATGAGCTGTAACTTGCAACTCTTTCTCATCCATTTTTGTTTTACGTTCACTTCCCATAATTATCTTGTCGCGAGCTTTATCAAAATCAGACGAGTTTACTGCTAGTTTATTTTGACGTGCTGCCAACAACGCAGCCTCATTAACTAAGTTTGCTAATTCAGCACCGGAAAATCCAGGCGTGCCCCGAGCAACTGTTTTTAAATCAACATCTGGAGCCAATGGAACTTTTTTTGAATGAACTTTTAAAATCATTTCACGTCCAATCATATCTGGATAATTTACCGTTATACGCCTATCAAACCGCCCAGGACGTAATAATGCGGGATCTAATATATCAGCCCGGTTTGTTGCCGCTATAACAATTACACCATTACTTTCTTCGAATCCATCCATTTCAACCAAAATTTGGTTAAGAGTTTGTTCTCGTTCATCATTCCCTGTCCTAAAAGAGCTGTCTCGCCTACGACCTACAGCATCTATTTCATCAATAAAAATTATACAAGGGGAGTTTTTTCTCGCGTTTTCAAATAACTCTCGAACACGACTCGCACCAACGCCGACGAACATTTCAACGAAATTTGAACCTGACGCAGAAAAGAAAGGAACGTTTGCTTCACCGGCTATTGCCCTTGCTAATAAAGTTTTTCCATTCCCTGGATCGCCTACAAGTAACAATCCTCGAGGTATTCGCCCCCCTAAGCGCTGAAATTTCACCGGAGATTTTAAAAACTCAACAACTTCTTCAAGCTCCTGTTTTGCCTCGTCTATCCCAGCAACGTCTTTAAATGTGACTTTATTCTTATCATTAGGCTTAAATGTTTTTGCGCTGTTTTTTCCTATGCCAAAGCCTCCACCTAATCCTCCTAATCCACCCTTACTACTCTTGCGAGTAGCAAAAATCATAAGCCCTATCATTACAAGGAATGGAAGGACATTAAATATCTGAAAAACAATTCCACTCCAGTCATACGCACTTTCTGCTACCACAACATTGACGTTACGTTCTAACAATCTCAAAACAACATGTATGTCCCCACTGGGAAATACTGTTTTAAATTTTTTGTTATCTTTATATATCCCATTTATAACGTGAGAACCATTGCTTAACTGTACGCTTTTTACTTTATTGTCAGTTACATCTTTTACATATTCGGAAAAAGTGATTTCTTTTACATCACCGTTTATTGGGTTACTTGTAAACCTTTGAGTAAATAAAAAAACACCTAGTAATATTAAAATCCAAAACAAAAAATTCTTTAAGTACTTGCTCATTATATATAACGAAAAATCTGTGACCCGATTATATTAGAAAGGATCACCTCAACGATATCACACATCTCATTTTAACACGGTACGCTATTCCTTCGTTAAGGAACAGAGTTATTTTTGTTTAGTCAACTTTTTATAAAGAACAACAGCATGTAATGTAACACCTTCGAAAAAAAACTTGTTTAAATCAAAGGTTTCATATATATTTTTCTCACAAATAAATTTTGATGAATCATACATATAAAACAAATTATTTACTTTGGCTATTATTGCGTCTGTGTATGGTGTACGATTGCTGCCTTTCTCGTCTATAACGGTATTATTTTTTACAACAATCACTCTGTCAACTTCATATTTATAATCTACATTGTTGATTTCAAATTCTAATTCAGAAATTAGTTTTTTAGAGTAATCTGGAAATGCAACAAAGCATTTAGGCGACTTATTGTAAGTTTCCAGCTCTTTTTTTACATAATCCTTTGCTTCCGTCAATAAGTTACCGTTATCTAAAAGAACTTTAAGGGACAAATCATCTTCCTTTACTAGTTTATTACAAAAACCAGAGGCGATTATATAATTTATCTCTTGGACAACTGTACGTACATCTGATAAATAAACTTTCAGTTTTTTGTTTTTATCTATAATTGGCGTGTATTTCTTCGCAATTTTATTGCATTCGCTATTTAATTCTTGTTTAGATTTGAGTATCTGCAAAAGTGAGGAATACTGTGTCACAATGCTTGATGAGTTCAGCTCTTCAAACAAATGGGAATTATCTATAGCGTTTTTTATCTCATTTGCGACGTAGTTATTAATTATATGTATTACTAATTCACAAATTGACGCTGTTCCCACATTGTATGCATCTCCATCACGTAATGCATCGTTATAATATCCTTTAAATGTGCCATCAGATACAAAGACGGTTCTAAATATTTTATTTTTTGTTCACTTAAAGAGTTGTTAGAAGGTGGTAAACTTGAATTGTAGTTGTTTCCTATATATTCAGGTGCGCAACTGTCTACACTATTAAAAATTTTTGACACAATGTTTCTGGCTTGACTGATTGCTATACCAACAGCAATACCTAACCCTGCTAAAGTTCCAAGCATAGCACTTATAAAAGCCATATTAACAACCACTTTGAATATTCCTATAGCTGATTATAACTCATTAATTGTGCTAAGTCAATGAAAAATTAATAAATAAATGGTATTTTGGTATGGATGGCGACTTGTTAAGTCTTTGGCATGTTATCTGTTGTAACATTAATATACTCTGAATTTGTGTTACCTGGAGTATGTTAAAATTACATATGTGAATCTAACACAAAAAATATTAAAAGTGAATTCTGAAATATGTTCATCAGAAATTGATGAAAAACGTTTACCTGATATATTACCTGCACTTGAAATTTCGTTCGCTTTGCTTATGCCACAATCTCAGTTACCTATTGAAATATCTGAAAAAAGCTTTATGTCTGTCCTTCCAGAATTATTGGAGGGAAATCTAGTTGCTATAATTCCCGCGTATCCAAAATTGAATTTTTCACATAGTATTTATAAAAATTCTAGGGTAGGTTGCCTTGGTAAGATTAACGACATTCAATACAATGACAATAATGTCCGTCTTTTAATACATGGAGTATGTCGTTTTGATGTCATTGAAGAGTTGTCGGGAGGGAAAAATTTATTACCACGAGTTAGAGTTTTATACGATAAATATATTAGCGATTTAAATGCTCCTAACGAAAATTGGGATTGCAGTAAACTGCTATCTGTCCTTAACAATTATTTTAAAAAGTTTTCAATAGAGCGCGATTGGAATACGATTAAAGACACCCCCGCAAATGTTCTTGTTTCTGCTATAACGATGGCGTTTCCATTTCACCCCATTGAAAAACAAGCTTTATTGGAAACTGTAAGCCTTGATGAACGAAGCGAAATGATCACAAAGATAATTGAAATGAATTCGTTTAGCCGTTCTCTTGAGCCTGTGAACACTATTAATTAGGAAAAAAGGGGGTATCCCCCTTTTTTTATATAGCAGTGTAACCGCCATCAATTGCAATACATGCCCCTGTAGTGAATTTCGAGGCATCACTTAATAAAAAGACTATTGGGTATGCGGTTTCATCAGGCGTTCCTATTCGTTTTGTTGGGTGTTGTATATTTGCATATATTTCTTTTTGATCATCAGGAACTAATGGAGTATCGATAACTCCAGGGCATACACAGTTAACACGGATTCCTTCGGATGCGTATTTAACACATGCTTTTGTCATATTGCAAACAGCTCCTTTTGCCGCTGAATACGCGACATTACTAGGAACGGCAACTAAACCAAACATACTCGAAACATTGACAATTGCGCCACCGGTACCTTGCGTCTGCATTTGTTGTATTGCGTATTTATTAAATAACATAGTCCCTTTGAGATCTATGTCAAGTACTTTTTGCCAATTATCAAGAGTTTCGTCAGCTATTGCGTTATTAGATCCACCTATCCCCGCACTACACACAAGGAAATCGATTGAACCAAAATTGTCAACTGTAAATTTAATAGCTTTTTTAACATCTTCCTCTTTCGATACATCCGCATTTATGTATAGACATTTAACACCATCTTTTGCATGGTTCTTTGTAATATCGTCAGCAGCTTTTGCTTTGCTTGGATCACGTCCGACTATAACAACGTTGCAATTACTCTTTACAAGTAATCGAGCAGTTGCTAAACCTATTCCACTTGTCCCTCCTGTAACGAGTGCAGTACGTTTACATAAATCAAACGTAACTCCAAGGTTTGTAGTTACTGATTTTTCGGTTGTACTTTCACTCGCCGAGACATTAACAGAGGCAAGCAAACAAGCAATAAATCCAAATGTAAGCAATTTTTTAAAGATCATACTGCTACGTAGCCTCCATCAATTGAGATAGATGTTCCAGTAATAAACTTGTATATTTGCATATATTTCTTTTTGATCATCAGGAACTAATGGAGTATCGATAACTCCAGGGCATACACAGTTAACACGGATTCCTTCGGATGCGTATGCGGTACCAGCGGCTCTTGTCATATTAACGACACCGCCTTTTGCTCCAGAATAAGCTATGTTGCTAGGAACAGCGACCAAACCAAACATGCTAGCAAGATTAACAACTGATCCACCTTTACCTTGCTTACGCATTTGTTCAATACCGTAACGATTACAAAGCATTACCCCAGTGTAATCAACTGCATTTACTTTATTCCAGTTATCAAGAGTTTCATCAGCTATTGCGTTATTGGATCCACCTATCCCTGCACTACACACAAGGGAATCAAGGGAACCAAAATTGTCAACTGCACATTTTATTGCATTTTTAATCTGCTCTTCACTTGTCACATCAGTCTTTATAAATATGCATTTTGCGTTACCATTTGCAAATTCTTTGTTTAAATTTTCCACAACTTGGTTTCCATTGTCGCTGTAATCCGCTACTACAACATTAGCGTTGCTAACAAGTAGTTTTTGTGCGGTGGCGAGACCTAGTCCGCTAGCCCCCCCTGTTATAAGAGATACAGCCCCACCGAAGTCGTAAGTAATTTTCTGCATTAGAAAACTCCTGTTTTTAAGTTTCTAGAAGAAACTCCAACTACCGCTGAAACGATAACATGTTTAATAATTTTTTTACAAATTTTACAAAGTTAACAGCTAATTGATAGTTTTTAAGTAATATGTCGTTGTTTTAACCTTTTTAATAAAGAATTAAATCTATATTTTGTTAAAAAATCGATTATATTAAAATAATTGGCACTTTCGTTATTTAAATCAAAATCTAAATCAACTGAATAATATAACTTTATTAGTTTTTTTGATAACATAGCTTTATCTATATTTTCTCGTATTTTTTGAGTTAATTTCGAAGCAGGTAATTGGGATAAATCGGAAATGAGATTGTCGAGCGTTTGATATTGGGTTATAAGTTTTGATGCGGTTTTGGGACCAATTCCTGGAATACCTGGAATATTGTCAGAGGCATCTCCCATTAGTGAAAATAGATCGAGCAGTTGGTTTGGCATCACACCGAATTTTTCGAATACATCTTTTTCAGTGATGTAACGGTGTTTTGAAGGGTTATATACCTTAACATTGTTATATTGTAGTAGTTGTAATAAATCTTTATCCCCAGAAACTACCGTTACAACATCACAAGTATGAAAGTGCTTGACGCAAGTAGCTATAATATCATCTGCCTCATATCCTTGTTTTTTTATAACTTTAAATCCAAATTGTTCACATGCTTCTTGTATCAGCGGACACTGTTGTAACAATTCTTTAGGCATATCTTCTCTATTCGCTTTATACTCGGGGTAAAGATCATTCCTAAATGTTTTTTTTGAGCAATCCAATGCAGCAATAAAGTACGAGTTATTGAAAATTGATATTAAATTTATTATTTCGGAACAGAAACCAAACAATGCCCCAACCTCTGAGTCGTTATACTTCATTGAAGGTGTTCCATAAAAGGCTCTGTACATTAATCCAGATATGTCTAATAAGCAAATACCCATTTTTCAAAATATGCAGTTATTGAATACATAACAATTTTATTTCTTATTGCATAAAAATTGAACTGGTATTTGAAAACCGTAACCAAGTGATAGACTTACAAAAAATGGATTGATATATAAAAATGAAATCTGAAAATTTGCTGTTATCTATTAAGAATAGACGAGAATTTAGGCAATGGTTAACTGATCACTCAACAACTAAAAAAGAATGCTGGATTGCTTCAAAACGAGGAAAACCAACTGATAATATCAATCTTTGGTATCTCGACGCTGTTGAAGAAGCTTTGTGTTTTGGGTGGATCGATAGTATCCATAAACAAATTAATGGAGTTTTTATGCAGAGATTTTCGCCACGTCGAGCCGGAAGCCATTGGACTGAATTGAACAAAGAAAGATGTAGAAGGCTTGAGCGATTGGGACTAATGACTGATGCGGGAAGAGCTGTGTTACCGAATATGGATATCGCTTCATTTGTCGTTGATGATGACATTGTAACAGCATTAAAAAACGCAAACGCCTGGGAAACATTTAAATCATTTCCGTCGCTATACCAACGGATACGTGCATCGAATGTTGCATTTTATAAAAAACGCAACGCTTCTTTGTATACAAAAGCATTGCAACACTTGATTGATGAAACGAAAAAAGGAAGATTATTTGGCAATTGGAACGATTATTGCCGTTTATTAATAGATGTTTGAATGTAAAATGTGCTAATTTTTGTGTATTGCGATGTTGCTCATAGATTATATTGATTGATTTAATGATGAATAAAGTAACAAAGTTATTTATTGCGATTGTTATATCTTGGTTATTTTACATATTTGCATATTTTTCGCGTGTAGAGCCCGGAGTATTAGTAGATTATTTAATGAAAGACTTTAGTTTAAATGCGACACAAATAGGGTCGATAGTATCAATGCTATATGTGCCATATGTAGCGATGCAG
>CACZTP010000021.1 GCA_902784055.1 uncultured Pseudomonadota bacterium | reverse complement strand
TTTTACTTATACCGGTTTTTATAGCGATCATAGCACCCGTATCCGTGGATGTTATTTCACCGAGGCGTTTACTTCTTTTGATGGTTTTAACGAGACCATCGCGAGCCCCTTCAGAAACATTAGCCTTCACCATCAAGTTTCTAAACTCGTCCTCTGTCATGTCGCCAACAAGTTTTTCTGAATTGTCAGAAACAAGGTTTCTCTTATTATTCTCAATTGAACGACTTCTTGTTTTTATATCATCTTTGATGTTTTTACCATTTTTTTCGTCTACAACATTTATATGCGGGATGTCAATTCTACTATTTGGTTCCATATTTTTTAAATCCAGATTTTCTTTTTTCAACGATTGTGTGATATTAACAGGATGACTTATTTTTTTTGTTTTTTTGGTCTCAGAACTACTTTTCTCTTTAAGGTCTGTTTTTGTCATTACTTCATCATTCAGATTGTCATCCAGAGTGTTATTTGATTGTTCATCGAAATTTCTACTATCGCTAATAACATTGTTTTTTCTGGATTCAGTTACATTAAGGTGGGGTTTTTCGTCGGAGATTTCTGATGTTATAGATATCTCTTTTTTGTTGTTAATACCTTTTTTTTTCAGGAAGAATTCCCGCCGATCGTATTTATTATTGCTAACACCACCAATATTATCTCTTGCTTGTAAAGGTTGCGACTTAAGCGTATTTAGATTACTCGTCAAATTTACAATCTGTTCGGATAAATTCTTTATATCGGCTTCAATTTTTTTAAATTTATCATCGTATCCATTTATACTCTCGACAGCATCATTTAAGTTTTGACCTATGTTGCTTGTCTTTTCTTGTAATTGTCCTGTAATTTTATCTACTTCATCTTTCGTATATAAGTCTTTCAAATTCTGTATATTTTTTAATTCGTTGGAGAGCTCCGTGATCTGATCCTGAGTTTCTTTTATCGATGAATTATTATAAGAGATCATTTGTTTCAGATTTTGAATTTTTTTATTAGTAATAGGATCAATATAATTTAATAATGAGTTTGGGGCATCCGATGTTATACCCGGCGCAAGAATAATTGCATCCCCTGGGTCTGAAACACTGAGGTTCCTAAAAGAATTTCTATATTTAATATTCTTTTCGTTGCAATAATCAACATAACTTTTTACTATATCCATGAATGAATTTCGATCTATGGTATAGAAAACATCCGGGCTCCCCCCGCCGTCAACCGTCGTTAAATCAAAATCAGTCCCCACCTCACAACTTTGTCTATAACCGAATTTTTCTAATTTTATGGCACCCAACATTAGGTTAAAATACGTGTTCAAAACTTCGCCCTCGAGTTTTCCAAACAATTCGGCATGTGCGGTCAAGGTTTTTATGTCACCCCCGTTTTTATCGATTTCAATACCAGTTAGCTTTTTAATTGAGTCTATTTTTAATTTTTCTGCTTCTTTTATTATGTTAGTCCAATCTTCGTCAGATAGCAATTGCTGATGTGATGCTTCAAACGATTTTTCCTCGTCTTCGTTTACTTTGGATCTTGTACCAGTTTCTTTTGGTATGGTCATTTTAGATTTTTTTGAAATAAACTCCGTTTTAGGCCGGGACATGTTGGAATCATCATTATTGATATCAGTCGAATTCAACTGAATTTTGAACGTTGATTTGCGAGCCGCATAAACATCATTCACGCCCAACATTGGGGTTAACAAAAGAGTAACTCCCAACAATTTTTTCAAATTCATAAATTAACTTTCCTTTCTAAAATCTTTTTTACTAAACACTTAATCACCTTCCGAGATCATTGTATTTAATTCAAAAATCTATGTCAATATAAAAAAGAGTTAATTTAACTTACGCTGAGTTGTTATAACATCGTAACATTCGATTATATCATTCTCAGCATATGCTCTAAATCCCTCTGTTAATATTCCACACTCGTGATTTACTCCACATTCTTTAATTTCATCCTTCTCGTGCTTCATTGATTTTATCTCGCCTTCGTAAACTACTTTGTTGTTACGAATAACTTTTATTTTAGAATTATTTCTTTTTATAACGCCATCTGTAACTACGCATCCAGCGATTGTACCTATTTTGCTTATGACAAAAATCTTTTTAACAACAGCTCTGCCAGAGTATTTCTCTTCGACAACAGGGGGCAATAGTTTTTCAATCTCGCCAATAACATCATTAATTAAATGATATATAATATTATTATTAATTACCTTTACTCCCAACTTTTTAATAGTATTCTTCGCTAAAGAAGAAATTCCGACATTAAAACAAACAATTATGGCATTTGACGCCTTTGCGAAATCGACATCGTTTTCACTTACTATTCCTATATTCTTCCCCGCAATTGAAACCTTTATTTCAGGGCATTTTATTGCAAGTAATGCGCTTTCAATAGCTTCCAAAGAACCATAAACGTCGGCTTTTATATAAACATTTAGTGTTTTCTTTTCGCTATCGCTATTTGAAATTGCTTCATCTATGTTTTTTATCGAAATTTTATTAATATGTTTTTTATTCTTTATTTCATTACGTCGTTCCGATATTTCATGAGCTTTTTTAACGTCCTCAACTACAACAAGTATATCTCCCGGCTCAGGTGTT
Organism: uncultured Pseudomonadota bacterium; assembly: GCA_902784055.1. Taxonomy (GTDB): domain Bacteria; phylum Pseudomonadota; class Alphaproteobacteria; order RUG11792; family RUG11792; genus RUG14087. Next base: position 6,933 of record CACZTP010000021.1, on the reverse strand, counting down.
TTATCAAACCCTGTTAATTCAACTGGAACTGCCGGTTTACATTCTTTAAGTCGTTTTCCATAGCAATCAGTCATTGTTCGTATCTTACCGTAAGTTGAGCCTGCGACAAAAACATCTCCTAATTTGAGCGTTCCGCCCGTTACTATAACTGAGGCAACAATTCCTCTTCCCTTTTCAACCCTTGCTTCTATAACAGTGCACGTGGCTTTTCTGTCAGCATTTGCTTTTAAATCTAAAACCTCAGCTTGTAAAAGAATAGAATCAAGAAGTTTATCTATATTGATATTATTTCTAGCTGAAATTTCGGAACTTAGAACGTCTCCACCGAAAGTTTCCAATAACACATCATGTTGCATAAGATCTGACTTAACTTTTTCAACATTTACATCAGGTTTATCTATTTTATTTATCGCCACAACCAGCGGTACACAATTCTTTTTTGCCTCTTTTATCACTTCGATAGTTTGCTCTTTTATACCATCATCAGCGGCGACAACCAAGACTATTATGTCTGTAATACTAGCTCCCCGCTCTCTTATTTTCGAAAAAGCCTCATGACCTGGAGTATCTATAAAAGTTATACTCTTTCCTTTTTGTGTTTCAACTTGGTATGCGGCTACATGTTGGGTAATTCCCCCAGCTTCCTTTTTAGTAACTGATGCTTTTCGTAATGTATCGAGCAAAGTAGTTTTACCATGGTCAACATGCCCCATAACAGCAACGATCGGCGCTCTTGGCGTCATATTCTCATCGGTGTCTAAAACTCTATAATCAAGTTCATGTTCAAAATCGCTTTCAGATCTCCGCTTGGCTATGTGGCCTAGTGATGTACAAACAATTTCAGCAGTTTCACCGTCTATATTTTGGTTAACAGTAGCCACGGTTCCTACAGACATGAGGAATTTAACAACTTCGGAGGCTCTAACGGACATCCTGCTAGCCAACTCTCCAACAGAAATACTATCGGGAACAATAACCTCTCGAACAATTTTTTTATTACTACCTGCGGAATTTACTTTACTCTTTTGTTTAGTTCTATTTATGGAAGCTATAGAACGTTGTCTAAGATTGTCATCTTCATTTATAGCTCTGACCAAATCTCTTTTACTAAATCGAGAAGGTTCAGACTTTGCTTTAAAGTTATCAAACTTATCATCACTACTAGATTTACTTTTGAATTTCTGTTGTTGTTTTTTGAATGGTGTATTTGTTGGAATATTTGACTGTTCGTATTTTTTTTGATGCTGAGGCTTCTTTGTAATATTTGCCAAATTTGGCGTTTTATTCTCTATATTCTTACGATCCTGTTTACCACTCCGGTTATTTACATCATTAGAGTGGCGTTTGACTATACCTAAATCTTTTCCTGTTCCAGAACGCCTGTTGTACCGAACTTTTTCGCTCTGGTTGCTGTTCGGATCATTAGACCTACTGCCTTGAAATCTATTTTTTTTAACAAAACCATCACCTCTGAAAACGACCGGTTTTAAAGGTTCCTTTTGTGCCGGTTTATTTTTTGGAGCAAGTTTTATCAGTCTATCAATTAGATTTTTATCCTCATTTTTTTTATTTAAGTCTATTTTTTCATCATTACTTTTTTCTATGTTTTTGTTATCTCGATTCTTGTCATCTCGCTCTTCGTCGTTTTTTTCTATTGGTTTGGAAGCCGAAATGTTTTCTTTTTTTATAGAATTTCCAATATTTGTTTCTTCGGGCGCATCGTTTTTAAAAGTAGCTATTTCACGCTCTGACTTATTAATATGTTCTGCCTTTATCATATTCTGTAACGCCCTAACTCTTGCCTTAAATTCATCATCCGTTAGTTTCGCTGAATAACGCTTATTATCTGAATTAACATCGCCATGCCGACTAGTAAACAAATCCTTTTTGAGAGATCTATGACGTCGTTTTTTTATCTCAACTGAAACTTTTCCGTTGGATAGATGACTTTCAGGTTTACCCTCACCCCTCAGGGATAAAGTTTTTCTTGTAGTTTGCGTCTTTTTTTGTGTTTCGTTATCACTCATATAAAAACCTTCCTATTTAAAACCATGACTTTCGGATTTTCATAATAATATCTTCCGCTTCCGTTTTAGTCAACAACTCTTTAGATATCTCTAGTAACTCATCTGTTGATAAACCTCCGACATCATTGAGCGTTTTAATATCTGCGTTAATTAATAACTCCAACAATTCGGGACGTATCAGCTCGTTATTAATCAACTTTTCATCAACTTTTTTTTCCTTGCATAACTTAGAAAGCTTATCAACACGTTCATCAATATAACAAACGGCTCTGTTATTAATTTCTTTTGCTAGATCTTCATCAAAACCATCAATTCCCGTCAAATCATCAATTGTTGCTTCAGCAATTTCAGAGACACTTGTATAACCGTCGTCTGCTAGACACTGAGCAACCCCGAAATCAACATCAAGAGCTGTTTTAAACTTCTCTATAACCGACTGTTGCTCGTTGACTTTATTTTCCATAGCGGTCTTAGCTGTTATCGCATTAATCTTCCAGCCAGTAAGTTGAGCTGCGAGACGAACGTTTTGTCCTCTTCGACCTATGGCTAAGCTAAGTTGATCCTCTGGTACTATAGCATCAACAGATCTGCTAATATCATCAATAATTATTTTTTCAGGGCGAGCGGGGGATAGGCTATTGACAATAAAAGTTGCCGGATCGTCAGACCACTTAATAACATCTATCTTTTCTCCTTTTAATTCATCACTTACTGCGCGAACCCGTATCCCTTTGGGACCAACACAAGCGCCAACCGGATCTATTGTCGGGTCTGATGCTGTTACAGCAACCTTCGCCTTACTCCCCGGGTCTCTGGACACAGCCACTACAGATACTATCCCGTCATAAACTTCAGGTACTTCCTGAGCAAAAAGCTTTTTTAAGAAATCCGGATGAGTACGAGATAATTGCAAGAGCGGAACATTTGGTTCTTCATTCAATCCGCATAATAGGACTTTCACACGTTCTCCTATTTTAAAAACTTCATTTGGAATTAGTTCTGACCGGCGAATAATTCCTTCACTACGTCCTATATCCAATACAACGTTTGAGAAATCGACCCTATTAACAGTTCCGACTATAATATCCCCAATTCTATTTGAAAACTCTCTATGCTGATACCGACGTTCAATGTCCTTAATTTTTTGTCCTATTACCTGCCGAGCAGACTGAATCATGGATCTGGTAAGTTCGATTGGGGGCAAATCTTCAAATAAATCATCTCCAACTTTTGTATCGGGATTTATCCTTTTTGCATTATTTAATGATATCTCGTTATTATGATCTATAACATTGTCAACTACAGTACGAACTCTCTTTATTGAAATGGCTCCAGTTGTTTTATCTATAGTAATAGAAATTTTTTTATCGTTTCCATATCTAGATTGAATGCATGGTAACAAAGCTTCTTCCAAAATATTTAGAATTTCACGCTTTTCAAATCCCTTATCTTTAGCTACTATTTCAACTACCTGCAACAAGTCACTTTTTATAACAGGGGCTTTTTTATCATCCGGGGTTAACTTCACTTTATCTCCATCTATTGATTATCGATTTTAAAGTTAATGTACTGTTACAGCACATCATTAAGTCGTGCATTACTAATTTCAGTATACGCTAATTCAACACTGAAATTTCCTGAACTTAACGGATTTTTAAGCGACAATCTAACTATATCTTCATCCGCATAATCTAATATACCGTCAAATACTTTACATCCTAATTTTGATACATAAGTTTTTATAACGACTGATTTACCGATAAAGCGTTTATAGTCCGAAACTTTTACAAGAGGACGGTCTAACCCAGCTGAAGATACTTCGAGGTTATATTGTCCTTTTATAGGGTCTGAAACGTCCAATAAAACTGACACTTCACGGCTTACCTTTTCACAATCTTCTAAATCTACCGGAGTACCATCTGTATGCTCGAGCATTATCTGTAATGTCGTGTCTTTTCCGATTTTAAATATTTTTAATCTTATTATCGAATATCCCAGCTCAGTAACAGCTGGGGCTAACAATTCTTCTATTTTCTGTTCAGTTGTTGTCATTTTATGAAAATCAATACTTGCTTGCTTGAGTGTACATTATTTTGATTATTTCAGTCTACATGTAGAGTTAGAACAAAACTGAATTCACAGGTTAAGTCTATGATATACTCAACAGGTCGGATGGGTGACCGAGCGGTTGAAGGTACCAGTCTTGAAAACTGGCAAGGGGGCAACTTCTTCGTGGGTTCGAATCCCACCCCATCCGCCATCTTTGAAAAATTTTCAATTGTTCAGCATATTAATACAACCAACTTTTACCTTTTGTTATCTGGGAAAAATTAGCGTCCATCATTGCTTTACGACGTTCATTTTCTAACAATGCTATTTGTCTAATGCCCTCAGCACTGTTTGGATCTACCGTTCTTTCAAGTTCACGTTTTGCTTGATCATAGTGATTATTGATTACATCGTCTGTATTTGTTTTATTATTAGATAACTCAGCATTTATTAAAGCTCTACGTCGCTTGTTTTCAAGGTCAGACATTTGCCACATACCTATAGAGCTATTACGACCTTCAGCTCCCAATTTATTTTCCAGTTCTCTTTTTTTCAAATCATAGTATTTATTAATATTTTTCTCACTTATGCGTTCAGTGTGCTCGTTGCTTCTGCTTTGAGAATGAGACGAAGATTTAATGATAGGCACAGTTTCATAATTTGGCACAACATTGTATCCACCTCCAGGAAGTGGTTGTAATGTAAACGGTGCATTAGCTAAATCATTAACTTTATAGTGGCGCGCTCTGGATTTAGACGATGAAACATTAGTATTTGTTAAGTTAGATTTTGATGCGTCTTTAGAAAAGTCTCGTATTGGAGCGCACGTCCAACATTCGTCTGCCAACACTGACATAATTTTACCGTATAACACATTTCTGTGTAACAACACATATTCCCAAGAAGTTAACATTTGATCGTGTTTTTCATTCCATGATGGTTCATTACCTTTCTTTTTCTTTAGATCGGACATCAAATTTTTTAGTTTTGAAGCAAGTTTATTAAAAGTTGCATCCTTATCCATTGCCTCAACTGTTAAAAATTTATCTTTTATGTGCTGTGCTAACGCTTTGAAGTCCTTTGAAATTTCGAAACAAAGTTTTTTAATTGGTTCTTTAAATGTCTCAAAATCAGATTTACGCCAATAATCGAAAAAATCATCAGCATCTAAATTATCTGGAAGCATATTTTCGGGCATGATTTTCTCAACTTTATTAGTTGTATTAGTTTCTGGTATTTTATTGGTTTGTTTTACAACTATTGGCTTACTTCTGAACTGACTTATATACTCGTATAAGATATCATCACTTGTCCAAATCTATTTCATCCCGGCAAACTTTTGTTCAGCTTTATTTTTGTACCTTTAGAAAAAGCTACATGCGACGCGTTTACGTATGTTGAACGGGAGGGGGGGGCGTCTTCAGTCATCACCATAGGAACCACAAGTACCGATAAACCTAAAAGACCTAATACTACTATCATTTTTACCGTTTATTAAGGAAACCCAATGCATTGTAAAAATTAACTAGTACGTGAGTCAAACCTTTATTAACCTTTTTAACTAGGGTGAAGGTTGTATCCAGACATTGCTCTAATTCTCGACTTGTTGTATCTTTTAACTGTGTGGTTGTTGCCACGCGTTCTTTTATGCGGAGAGATGGCCGAGAGGCTGAAGGCAACGGTTTGCTAAACCGTCATACGGTTGAATAGCTGTATCGGGGGTTCGAATCCCCCTCTCTCCGCCATATTTAAAGATTTTTCCTAACAAATGTGAAGAACGATTGAAAAAATAAGAAGGCTACGTTGTACGCAACGCCAGAAAACTGCTACTTATACAATTTTGTTATACAAGTAGCAAATAGGCATAATGGTTTGATAACAATAAAACTCAGCAAAATTTTGACATCTGTAGTTTTATCTCAATTTATTTAACAAATCTATTAGTCAGAATCGCTATCATTATTAGAATTGTTTTCGTCATTATATTTATCAATGGCCGCCTGATAGACTGATTCAACATTATTTTCTATATCTTTAACACTAGTGACGTCCCCTCCTATAATGCTTGTTTTAAAATCGGACATCATTTCATCATACATATATTGTGTTTCGTCATCTTTAAAAGATGAGGACCAATCTTTTATGAGAGTAGAATAACCATTTTTCTTTAAATACGTCTCAACAATGCCGCTTGCACAAGAGTAGAGACCTTCCTTTTTAGAGTCTTCTAAACTTTTTTTAAAGGTTGTTAATAGTGTCTTTTTATCAATATGGCGGTTTTTGGAAAATACTTCGTTATGCAATATGTTGAGCGCCTGGGTGTAAGATACAAGTTGTGACGAGTTTGAACCGTTTATGGAATATAGCATCTCTGAAACAGTCCGAACAAAGAAATCGGCCAAATCAATTAAATCAGATACATGTTCTCCAGTAAGTATCGTTTCTTTACAAAAGTCCTCCCACCTTAATACTTTTGATGCATAAGAGTCTACTGCGACTTTTACGTCTCTATACAAAATTACGTAAAAAACCTTCGCTAAATCTTCAACAAAATCGGAATACAAATTGATACTGTTGATATATTTTTCTAAAGGGAAAGTTTTTGTTTCCTTACCAGTTGTACAGTCTATGTATTTTATACTATTCTTTAATTTCTTAATACTTTCTTCCGATAGTTTTGTATTAATTGTGCTTGATGCTTGTTTAATTTTATTAAAAGCATCAGACAAGATCTTTTCGTCAAGGTTGGTTTGTATTTGTTGTAATTTGTTAACCCCCTCTTGTACATTTTTATCCGGCTCAAACTTTTTTCTAGCAAGATAACCTTTGACCCTGCTGTTTATTTTTGTCGCAGATC
>CACZTP010000020.1 GCA_902784055.1 uncultured Pseudomonadota bacterium | reverse complement strand
GGTTATCTTGCTAGAAAAAAGTTTGAGCCGGATAAAAATGTACAAGAGGGGGTTAACAAATTACAACGAATGCAAACTAAGTTTGACAAAAAGATCTTGCTTGATGCTTTTAATAAAATTAAAAATGATAATAAAATAACAAAAAATAAAAAATCAATAGACCAATCACAAATGAATACAAAGGATCAATTTAATAAAAAAGAAAATGACAGATTTGATAAAAAACTCGTTTACGATAATGCCAATGGAATTGCATTTGAAGATCTCGAGTTTAATCCTGATTGTAACAGAAGCATTGAATTCTATGAAAAAAATGGATACGAACAATCATTAGCTACATCAGATCTAGAACAAGATCTAGAACAAGATTATGTTGATGAAAATTTATTTAACGACTCAATGGATATTGAGATTAAAAACATTATTAATGTTATGGGAAAAAAAATATATCAAAAGCCAAGGATTGTAAATAATAAAGTCAGCATAAAAAAGAGAATTCCAGAATAACAAAGACTATGACCAAAACAACCTAATAAAAAACCAGCAACCGAAGATATATAAAAACAAAATTTACCGAAAGGTGAACTTATTAAACATAAATAGGAAATTTTTTTAACAATGAATGGCGTCTCCTACGGGATTTGAACCCATGTTGCCGCCGTGAAAGGGCGACGTCCTAGACCCCTAGACGAAGGAGACGCAGATGGTGGGCTTGGCGGGGTTCGAACCTGCGACAACCCGCTTAAAAGGCGGGTGCTCTACCAACTGAGCTACAAGCCCCTACAAAGTCATATTAGCACAAAAATTTTACTAAAAGCAAGATTATAAATTTTTTTTAATTTGAGCTTTGCAACTGACCGCAAGCGGCCATTATGTCTTGTCCTTTACTGTGCCTTATTGTTGCATTAATTCCGGACGAAACAAGGATTTTTCTGAAATTTTGCATTGTATATTCATCACAACCAACGTAACTATCCCCTTCCCACGAATTGAACTGAATTAAATTAACTTTACATTTAATACCATGGAGAAGTTTTATAAGCTGTTTTGCCATAACACGGTCATCATTTACGCCTTTAAGTAATAAGTACTCAAAAGTAATTATTTTGTTAGGATGTAGCTTATTATAAATTCTGCATACTGGTAAAAGGTTTTCGATATTATACAAATCATTTATAGGCATTATTGAACTTCTAGTAATCGCGTTAGGAGCATGGAGTGAAATAGCTAGATTACACTCAAGGGTTGGTATTATCTTTTCGAGAACCGGAATTATTCCAGACGTAGAAAGAGTAATACGTTTAGAGCTTAATCCCTGAATTTCTCCACCTAATTTTAAATTTTGCAAAGCTATATTTACATTATCCCAATTGTAAAGTGGTTCTCCCATTCCCATAAAAACAACGTTTGAAATTCTTTTTGTTTTGTCGTTCCAACTATTAACATAATCTTTAATTGCCAGAACTTGCCCAATTATTTCTTCGGCTTTTAGATTCCTTTTAAAACCGTTGTACCCTGTGTTACAAAATTTACAACCTACAGCACAGCCGACCTGAGTTGAAACACATATTGTGTTGCGATGCCCTTCGGGAATGAATACAGTTTCAATTGTTAACCCATCATCAAGTTTTAATAGAAACTTTATACTACCATCAGTTGATTTGCTTATTGTTGCTATTTGTGGGCGATATATATAATAGTTATTACTTAATAATCCTTGCATCTGCCCGTTAAAACTTGTCATTTGTAAAAATGATGTAACGCCTTTGCTGTAAATCCAATCAATTACTTGCTGAGATCTAAATTTAGCAAGTTTTAAACAATTAAATTGAGATATAAGCTGTTCATTAGTAAAATTTAAAATACCTTTCATTTGTGCACCTCCAAAAGATTGCCATTAGCAATCGTCACTTGCCTATTTAGTTTATAGGCTAACTCCATGTTATGAGTAGCCATCATAATGGCACATTTGTAATAACTGACATACTGCATAAGTAAATAAAACACTTTGCTAGCAGTTGTTGGATCAAGGTTTCCAGTAGGTTCATCTGCAAATATTATTTTTGGTTTATTAATAAGTGCTCTGGCAATTGATATCCTCTGTTGTTCCCCTCCTGATAATTGCGTTGGCTTATTATTAATTCTATGTTCCAATCCCATCTGAATTAAAAGTTCCGTTGCTTCTTCTTTTACTTTGTTTTTTGGGGCTCCGCATATTAGCAACGGCATAATAACGTTTTCGAGTGCTGTAAAATCTGGCAATAAATTATGAAATTGATATACAAATCCAAGATACTTTGCACGCATACTTGATTTTTCGTCATCAGACATTGCACTGACGTTTTTATTACAAATCCAAACAGAACCGGAAGTAGGTTTATCCAAAGTTGCAGAGATTTGTAACAATGTCGATTTTCCCGAACCACTAGGTGCAATCAATGCTACGCATTCACCTTCATTAAGTTCAAAATTTACATTATTTAGTACAGTGACACTATCTTGTCCTGATACAAAACTTTTACTCACATTTTTAAGACAAAGGACGCTCATTGTTTACAATTGCATCAAGTATTGCTTTGTACGCTCCATTAGCCTCCGCGTTACCGAATATGTATATATTATTCCGAGGGCGGGTAAGAGCCACATAAAGCAATCTATACAATTCCATTGTTTCTTCTTCATATTCTGTATTTATAATATCCTCAATTTCAGGAAAGGTTTCGTTAGCTGACGGTTTGATAAAAAATAAATTTTCTTCAGGTGACGTATTTCCAAATATATCAGTTTGGTCTTTCCATATGAATTTTATTTTATTTTTATCAGGGGCAAGTTTAAAATCCAATAAGATTATATTATCCGATTCCAATCCTTTAGAGCCATGTATTGTTGAAAACTTAATATTATCTGTATCGGTTGTTACGCTTACTGTTTTAGTTGAGTTACAAAGGTATTCCAAAAATTCAGGAATTGTCCCACCGTAATTTACATCATAATTAAAAACGATGTTAATAAAATTTTCAAGTATTGTATCTTCGTTTATATCATAAGTTGTTATAACTTCGGAAGCTATATAATAAAAGAATTCCACTAAATTATAATGTTTATATAAATTGATTATGTTTTTAATTATTTTATACTTTTCAGGATATTTTTTCTCAAGTTCGTTTAGCAATATAGTTTCCCTCATGTAACATAGTTCGTGAATTTCTTGCTTATTTAAATATGTGCGAAACACATTAGGACTACGTAAAACGCAAGCAACCTCAAAATCATCAGTATTATCGATAGCAATCCTAGCAAGAGAGACTATATCCTGGACAATTAATGCATCTTTTAAATAAATTTTATCCAATGGAGCTACTTTAATACCTCTATTTACTAATTCGTAATATAACTGAGTACTTAAATCCGTTTTGCCTCTTATAAGTATCATTCCTTTTGTTATATTGTTGTTTTCTATATAATCTGCTATTTCCGAAGGTTGATATACATCGATTAGTTTAAAAACTCCATTGTCATTACGTACTGGAATGTGATGTCTGTATTGCTGACCGAAAGCAAAACAACCATGTTTATCAAAAACAGCGTCAACTTTTTCTAAAATATTAGGTACGGTTCTGTAACACTTATCTAAATAAACAATATTAAAAGGTTTATTCAATTTTTTTAGCGTTGTTTCAACATATTTACAAAATTCAATAAGTAATTCATAGCGAGCGTTTTGAAATCTATATATCGACTGTTTTATATCGCCAACAACAAATATAGTATTGCTACGAAAACGATTTATAAGTAAATGTTCTGCAATAATACCTATTATTCTCCATTGAATACTACTTAAATCCTGTGCTTCATCTAGTAAGATTGTCTTAATTCTTTTTGCAATGTTTGATAAAATGTAATCCCTCGCTGAGCTTTGAAACAACAAATAATAAGTTTTTTCCAAAACATCATTAAAGTCTAATAACTGTTGTCCATTCTTTATTTTTTCAAGTTCTTTAAAAATCCCGTGCGTAACTTTTAAAAAAGCCATTGTACGAGAAATAAGCCTTTTACGGCAATCATTTTTATTGTTTAAATACACTGTTTCGGCAATATTTTTTGCTATGTTAATTTTATTGTCAGGAAATGGTAGCCGTTTGCGGATGCTTCCCGTCTTTGTCAAAAATATTTCTGTTAGATCGGTTCCTTCTGGGAAGAACTCATCAATAAACTGTTGTTGTTCTTCTGTAAGTTTTGTATCATTGCGTAAATTAAAGTACCTTATTAATTTTTGTTCATATTTTTCTAAATCAGGATTCAGCTTATAAAAGTGTAAATATTTTGCCGAGTTAGTAAAAATACTTTCTAAAAACTCATTAGTAGAGTGTCCCGACAGTTGAGATATAAGGTTATCTCCATCTTTTTCGTGCTCAGGATTACTAAAATAATTATGTTTTGCTTTCTTAATTAACAATATTAAATCATCAGTATCGACAATTCTAAAACCCGGAGATAACTCGGCTTCAAATGGAAATTCAGCCAAAACACTTTGGCAAAATCCGTGAATTGTCTGTATTTTCAATTTATCGCTGTTGTTTAAAAACTCATCATATAACGTTCTTGCTTTGCATATTTGGCTATTGGTTGGGTCATTTATCTTTAGATCTTTTAATAAATATATTTTTACCCGCTCGTTAGTTTCATTCTTTAATTTTTCTAGTAACTTTAATATTCTGTTGTACATTTCGTCAACAGCAAAGTTTGTAAATGTGAGGCATAATATTTCAGATGGTTTTACACCAAATAGCAATGATTTTATATACCTATCTACGAGTAACTTTGTTTTTCCAGAACCTGCTGATGCAAATACAAAAGAAGAAAAACCGCCGTCAAGAGAATTTTCAATCATTAAAAACGAGTGGTGCCCGGAGGCGGAATCGAACCACCGACACACAGATTTTCAGTCTGTTGCTCTACCAACTGAGCTATCCGGGCTTGCATATCATGCAAACTCAAGAGGATGATAACATAAATCACATTTGGTGTCTCCGGAGGGAATTGAACCCACGACCTCAGGTTTAGGAAACCTACGCTCTATCCTACTGAGCTACGAAGACATTCCACAGATATTGTAACAGATGGTGACGTATCACAAAAGATCGCAGTAAAAACAAGTTTTAGCGTAACGGTCGATGTTCAAACTTGAATGAATTTAATGTGAAATTGTACCATTTTTGTAGAGAATTGTCTATGGGTTTTTAATGCGTATCAGGTGTCCATACTGTGATTGTTTTTATGATATTCATCCTGACACGCTCGGCAAGCCGGTAGGACATGAAAAATTAGGATTTGGTTGGTGGTTGAGATGCTATCAATGTCAAAAAAAATTTTGGCTCAAAAGTACATTTGTCATAAATACTGGATTTTCCCCAATAAAAGCCGATAATAGAATGGCTATAAATAAATTATCAAAATTTACACATAAAAATCGAAAACAAAATAAAAACAAACGTAATTATTCAATATATATAGTCATACTATTATTAATAATTGCTGGAAGTGTTTGTTATACACATATAAACTATATTCGTGATTTTTTTGTAACAAAAATAAACCATTTTACAGCATTCGCAACAACAAGTTTGCAGTTATCAAATATAACATACAGAATAGACAAAGTAAACGGTCAGTATTATGTCGCAGTGATGGGCAATATAATAAATAATACAAACACAATAATGTCTTATAGCGGAATACGTATTGTGTTATTACGTGGAAATTCAGAGTTCGCTTCATGGACTTACGAACCTGATGTAAAAACCGTAATTCCAGGAGACAAAGTTGTTTTTAATACAGATAGATTGTTTGAAATAATGCCTAGTAATATCAAGGTTCTAGTGAGGATTATATAACTACGATGCTGTGGTTATTTTGCGAACATATTTATGCGAACAGTTTAAATATTAATCAAAAATTAACTTATGGATTAATACACTCAAGTTATGTATTAGTGGACAAGGAAACTTTTTATGAAAACTTTGGCGTGGCTCGCAGGAATTGCAACCGTAGTGTTTATTGCTCAGGCATACTGTGCTCCGGAAAAGAAAACTGAGGAGAAGTCACAATATCTTGAAAATATTTATTTTTCACTATCAAATGCTACATCTCAACATAATGTTAAAAAATTAGCTGAGTTTATATTAAATAACCATGGTATAAGTGCTGAAATCAATGTATCATTATAACTGCGCTGATTTTGAATTATAAGCGTCAGGTTGATGTGCCTTTGTACGACACACACATCCTGACGTGTTAATACAAAAAGTAGATCTTTTTAAGCGATGTATAACTTATATTCACAACCATACTCCGCTTTTCACAATTCACCAAGTTTTTTAAAACCTATAATAAGTTAGGAATGGAATTCGCTTATTGTAGATAAAACTCAATGTTATATATGTTTTTTTAAGTATTGGACAACTTCATTTATCTGTATGGATGTATTGCGTTCAGCTATGTTTGAACTACGCGTATCAGTAATAACTACACTACCGTTTTTAACCTCGTTTTCGCCAATTATCAGTAATAACGAGCAACCACGTTTTGTGGCAAGCTCAACCCGTTTTTTTAAATTACGTCCACCCGTTATAAATTCTATTGGAATATCTGCATCTAACAAAGTTCTAGAAAGCTCAAATGAACAATCAAATTCAGTATCCGACACAGGGATCACCGCTACTCGCCGAGGCAACGCTGGAATAATGTCATCAGATAGTAACATAATCAATCGTTCAACACCTAAAGCAAATCCTACGCCTGATATGTCAGAACCTCCGAACATTTTTAACAAATAATCGTAGCGACCGCCACCTCCAAGAGCGTCTTTATATTCTCCAGAACTCATTTTGAATTCAAAAGTAGTATGTGTGTAGTAATCCAATCCGCGGACTAGGTTTTGGTCTATTTCGTATTTTACGTTACATTGTTCCAGCAACTTCAGAACTTTGTCAAAGTAGCATGAATCATCTTTAGTTAGATAATCGTGGATTTTTGGAGCGTCTTTACAGATTTCGGCGTCTCGCTGTTCTTTTGAGTCCAGAATCCTCAAAGGATTTGTTATTAACCTACGTTTTGAGTCATTCGACAATTCGTTTTTATATTTTTTCAGATACTCAACCAATGCATCTATATATACTCGCCGAGATTTGAATCCTCCTAAACTGTTTACTAAAACTTTAACTTCGGTCAATCCAATTTCTTTAAAAATGTCTGTTGCTAATGCTATTGTCATTACGTCCGTATAGGGACTTTTTTCTCCAATGTGTTCAAACCCTATTTGGTGAAACTGTCTATACCGCCCCTTTTGTGGCCTATCATATCTAAACATACAACCGTAATACATTAGTTTTAAGGGGTTATTTTCATTGACGAACATTTTATTACTTGATATTGCCCTCATTACACCGGCTGTACCCTCGGGTCTTAACGTTACCTGATCCCCTCCTTTGTCGGTAAATGAATACATTTCTTTCGAAACGACATCGGTTTCATCCCCTAGAGTCCTTTGAAAAACGTTAGTATTTTCAACAATTGGCGTCTCAATAACTTGATAGCCATATTTTGATGCAATACACACAGACTTATCAATTATGTATTGATACTTGCGGAAATCAAGACCATAAAGGTCTTTCATTCCACGAATTGGAGTTATATCCATATTTCGACTAATCCTTTCTATTAGTCTTCCTTTGAAACCTCCGTAACATTTTCACTAACAGGTGCGTCACTTTCCGAGCCGTCTTGTTGCATTTCAACGTCATCTGAAGATTCCTGTTGCCTTGGGGTTTCAATACGAAGAGTGATATTTACAGAAACCTCGGGATGCAATTGTATCCCGATTTGATAAGAACCGACAGTTTTTAAAGGATTTTTTATTTTAAGTTGAGATTTTGAAACATGAACGTCTTGTTTTTCGAGTTCTGCAACTATATCACCAGGACGAACCGATCCAAAGAGAAAACCGGAATCGCTTGCTTGCCGAATTACAACAACAGTTATGTCTTTCATCGTACCAGCTAATTTTTCAGCTTCAATTCTTAATTTCGAATTCTTAGCTTCTATTTCCAACTTTTTAGATTCAAAATAGGCTTTATTCTCCTTCGTGGCGCGTAGAGATTTTCCTTGAGGTAACAAATAATTTCTTGCGTAACCGCTTTTAACATCGACTAAGTCACCAATAGCGCCTAAATTTTCTATCTTTTCTAACAAAATAACTTTCATTTTAGTACGATCATATGTCGCCTTAACACATATGAATGCTATCATCTTTTGAGATGTAGGTCTACATGCTGAGGTGCAGGTTATTTAAAACAAGTTCTAAAATTTCGATTTAATCGATTGGGTAGGCTGTAGTATTCTGAAAGTTTTTCCTTGGCAATGTACTTGTGTAAAAATCTTTTCATTGTACCACAATTTATGCTTGCCATCTACTGTTTTTATAATAAACATTAGTCTGTCGTTTTTTATATCAAAACCACTACCACCAGAACCAAGACCAAACATATAATCACTAAATACTCCAGAGCTGATACTGCTATTATTACTTCCACATACGGATGCATTGCATTTGTACAATAACGGTCGTCCATTTCCGTCCTTACAATATTGATCCATAACGCCAAGCGATCGCCATGGAACAATTCCAAATCCGTCAGTTACTATGCTTGTATCTGGTTTAGGTAATTGCCCTCCCTTGTTAAGGTAGTATGCTCCGAGTGCTTTTACCACAAATTCCATATTATCCCGAGTAACCTGTTCTCTGCGTAGCTTTACGAATGCGGTCATTTGTGTCATAGTAATACTTGTAACTATACCAAGAATTAGTAAAGCTATTGATATTTCAACTAGTGCGAACCCTTTTATTCTCTTGTTAAGTTTTATATATATAAACTTATTCAATAGGTTAAAATACATGAGAACTTAACACAACGGCATCTCAACAAGAAATATGTTAAAACAACATGTAAGAAAAAAGAGTTTAAGCTCTTCTTCAAAGAAGTGGCTACAACGTCAACTAAACGATGAATATGTTATAAAAGCCCAAAAAGAAGGATATCGCTCACGTGCTTCATTTAAAATTATTGAGATTCAACAAAAATTTAAAATAATAAATAAAAGCTCAATAGTTCTCGATCTCGGAGCATCTCCTGGCGGATGGTCTCAAGTAGTTGCCCCTCTGTGCAAACATGTTATAGCTATTGATTTACTCGACATGCAACAATTACCAAACGTTGATTTTATAAAAGGTGATTTTCAATCTCCTGAAGTTTTAGACAAAATACGTAATTGTTTAAAAGAGGATAAAGTTGACGTAATAATATGCGACATGGCTCCAAATACATGTGGTATTCCAAAAGTTGATCATTTACGAATAGTCGGATTGCTCGAAGAAGTTTTTTGTTTTGCAAAAGAAATTTTAAAACCTGGAGGGGCGCTTGTTGCAAAGTCGTTTCAAGGTGGGGGATCTGGTTTATTACTACGTCAATTTCGAACATCCTTTGAGAAAGTTTCAAATTTCAAACCTAATGCAAGCCGTAAACAATCTGTTGAAATATACACAGTGTGCCGAGGATTTCGTAATGTGTTGTCTTGATACGTAGGCTTTCCCCGTGTTAGCATGTCAGCAGACGGAGAGATGTCCGAGTGGTTGAAGGAGCCCGCCTGGAAAGCGAGTATACGTTAATCGCGTATCGGGGGTTCGAATCCCCCTCTCTCCGCCATTGCTACACATTCGATGTAGTAATAGCAGACTCTCAGGATCACTAATCGTATTCAACGATTATTTAATGTTTTGCTTGTAATACGCTTTGCAAAACTGAAGCAACTCCCTCAACTCAGACCAATTGAGATATTTTGATGAAACGGAATCGTCCTCATTCTTTTGTGAAAGTCTACAGATGCATGTTATTATTTCCAAGTATTCTTCCGGACATAGTC
Organism: uncultured Pseudomonadota bacterium; assembly: GCA_902784055.1. GTDB lineage: Bacteria > Pseudomonadota > Alphaproteobacteria > RUG11792 > RUG11792 > RUG14087. Next base: position 598 of record CACZTP010000020.1, on the reverse strand, counting down.
CGTCTTTTGCAAGTTCTGTTATCCTGGTATACGGATATTCCGCTAGCCCCCATTTCTCATCTAAATCTTCTCCGGCAAAACTGAATGCCCTATGTTTATTGGATTCTTCTTTATATTTTTCACTTCTACATGTTAGCCACTCGTCGATAGCTGCCTTAAGCCAGTTATTGACATCTAGAAGATCTAGATATTTTTCGTTAATTTTAAAATCCATAGCACATTCAAGCTTTTCTTCTGCGGCTGCTTGATCAAAGTAGTTATAATATGAAGAGAGTCCAAGTCTTCGCAGTTCCTCTATATATTCAGAGGTATTAATATATTTATATTGACCCGTTCCTATAAAATCGTGATTGTAAGGTTTCTTTTTCCTCTTATTTTTTTCAGTGAAATTGTCAGAAACAGAAGTTGGTGCAGATTGTTTCATTTCGACAAACTGTTTTAAATCGTTTTTCGCCTTTGTTATTTTATTATCATTTTTAATTTTATTAAAAGCATCAGACAAGATCTTTTTGTCAAACTTAGTTTGCATTCGTTGTAATTTGTTAACCCCCTCTTGTACATTTTTATCCGGCTCAAACTTTTTTCTAGCAAGATAACC
>CACZTP010000019.1 GCA_902784055.1 uncultured Pseudomonadota bacterium | reverse complement strand
TTTTACTTATACCGGTTTTTATAGCGATCATAGCACCCGTATCCGTGGATGTTATTTCACCGAGGCGTTTACTTCTTTTGATGGTTTTAACGAGACCATTGCGAGCCCCTTCAGAAACATTAGCCTTCACCATCAAGTTTCTAAACTCGTCCTCTGTCATGTCGCCAACAAGCAAACAATCTCCAGCTTTAACATCTGCAAGATAGAAATCATTCACATGGCTGACAACAAGACAATCTTTATTTTTAAATGATCTAACATTCGAACCGATGGGTTTCAACAAGTCAAAACAACAAGGTTCATCGCGTCTAAACAGAAACCTAACTTTACAATCAAATTTCTGCTTATTATTAGAATTCGAACTCTCCACATTAACTTGAGCCTCGCTTCTCACATGGCTACTAGCAATAGAGTCTGCGGGATCAATCCGATTACCAACACCTAAAGGCGACGAAAACGATGCATTACAGTTACAAAAATCAGTTTTTTTAAAACTTTTGACGAAACTCTCAGCATGAAAGAGCACATCAAAAACGTATCCACCTTTTGGAACTACAGTTACATCGATTCCTTTATACATAATCGAAAATGGTTTTTTGTCCAAAAAATCAACAAGGTACTTACGTTGAATTTCATCCATTATCTTTTTATGCAAAACTTTGGGATCCAACACTTCCTCATTTTTTTGATCCACATTAATCGCGTTAGCAGAGCTGTTAGCGTTGATAGTTCCAATGGCACTACACGCACAAGTCAAATCCTTTGCATCCTCCATACAAAAACATTTCCCCAACAACAATGTTGCGACACAGCACAACAATCCAAGTTTTGTTCTATTCACGAAAATACTCCTTTCACGTGAAAAAAAATCCCAAGTGACATATCGTGTACTATAGCAACGAAAGAATCAGAAAAATATTAGAAAAAACATAAAAAATCAATTTGTTTTTAGATATATCTCACCAAGGCAATCGTAAAAAAACGATAGGAACAAAGATAATTTTATTCAAAAAGTAGAATTTCAATTCAATAATATTTTTTTTGTGCTATACTACCCGTAGTAGATGGGTCTCTAATCATTTATAATGAAAACATTTAGAAATTTTTTACTTCGATTCAATGTTGTCGCGACGACACTAGCTCTTGGCGTTTCAAGCGCCCTTAGTTCCTCTCGGATCCAAAATCCTTTGGACACTTCAGATTCGAACAACAGTTTTAGAAGACGTTCAACTTCGGTTGATAACTTCAAAAATAATAAAAGCAGCTATCGTAGTCCAATAATATTTTCTAACCTGAGACAATTTAACAGTAAAAATAAATTTAAGAACGAAGAGACTTCCCGTTTAACAAATAACATTTATGATTGGGTTAAATGTGCGTCGGAAATATCATCAGAGTTTAAAAACAATTTTTTCCAAGAAGATCTTGTACGTAAATATTTCCAAAAAAAAGGCGAAATTCAGCGTATAGACGTTTCTTTCGTAAAAGACTCTTATGAAAAAACGCTTCCAGAAAAAGAAGCGTTAGAAAGAGATCCTATATTTAATGGTTGCATGTATTTAATAGATACTAATCGCAGTCAACATGCTAATGACGAAACTGCAAGTTGGTCCGCTATTGGCGCTTGTCCTGAATATTATCAACAAGATCCTGCGAGCCGTGATGATTATGATGAACACGAAATTCTTGGAAATGAAATTGGTTATTCAGACCAGTTTAGAGTGGTCGGGTGGCTTTTATCTGAAGCATTAAAACTTACTAAGACCCTTCAAGAACTGTACGGTAATGAAATCTTTAAAAATGACACATTCTCGCAACAGTTAACTATTAAAACAGTTAAATATTTTTTGACGACAAAATTACGAGACGGTAAGAAAATAAATAATTTCGATACGCGCAGATCTATAAAAGGGAATATATTTATTTTTAGTTACATGCTGAACCGTCTTCTTTTTGGGAAGTGGATCGATGTTATAGCTTCTAACGAAGATTGTTCGATCTTGTTAAACGATCAGAAAGCGTTCAAAGACGAGTTTCTATTTGAAAGGCAATTATGCAGAGATGCTATGTCTTATATTAACACCGCAGGCATAACAGGTATTATAGACCACATAAGATTCGAATTAACAGAAAATAGTTATTCTGTAAACAAAACAAGTAGTGCTCGATTTCAAAATCCTAAGGATGATGCAGTACCTAGTGTTGACACAATTCTTGGAGATCTGAATGCGCTATACCAAGATTCTCACAATACTCCGAGAGGATGGCTAGACCAAGGTATTGCTAAAGATGAACATTCAAAAAAATCTCGAAATTCGCTATTATCTGAGCAAAATGAGATATTAGAAGAATATCAGCATAAACAACTCACACTCGAAAAACTCTACGCTGAAAAAAACAATTTAAAACATTTCATCCCATCCTTGAATCTTGCGTCTATGAAAGTTTTAGATGAATCCGGCCATGTATTAAATCTGTTAGATTTGATGGCTAGCAACATTTCTTTGAAAAAAGAACATCCAATGAAGTTATTTTGGAAAGCAATACCAGACGCTATGCCATTAAAAAATATAGATAACTCTTCAATAGGACGTCAACCTGGAGATTTCTATTACACTATCCAAGCCAAAAACAATAATCTGAATATTTCGGGACCAGAATCTTTTGGCTTAAAGAGGGATGTGCCAGTTTTAAAAAACGAATTGCTCCTACTTATTCTCGAGAGTGGCGTCATCGACGATGTCGATATAGTGATCGAGTATTTTGATGGGAAAAATTTATTCGTTGAGAGTTATCCGGCTCAGTCTTTATGTAAAGAAGTTGAGGATTATGACGAATTATCTAAAGCTGTTTCTATTATGAAAGAAATATATTCACACGGATATTTCACCACGTTGGACGATGAACTTTCATCGAAGTCAGAACGTAACAGTGCGGAAAAGTGGGAATTCATAAAATATTGGGCTGGTAATATAAAAAAAATGTGCGACAGCCAATTTAGTTTTGACGAAAATAAATATCCCCTATTGAAACTCGATTCTTTTAGCAAGCTTATAATTAACGAAGCGAAAGTTAATAGCATACTTGATATTAAAGACGGGCATTTGTTAAAAAACCTCTTAAGGAAAAACGGGGTTATGCCCGACTTAAAGCCGTCCAGAGATGAACTCTTTATAGGAAAGAATGCGAACAGAAGATACAGTAATAATATTGATATTAGATACGAGCTTTTGTCAAAAAACATCTTAGAGAAAAACGAGGTTATGCCCGACTTAAAGCCGTCCAAATATGGACTCTTTATGCCAAAATTGGATATCACAAACAAAGAAGAATTCCAAATCAACGGTAAACCTATCAAGAAAGAATCGCCGAAATTGGATGTCACAAAAGCTGAAAAAGGTTTCGTTATCCCGGGAACAAAAAATCTGAAGTTTGAAGAACTACGCTCTTCTAATCAAAATCAGCTCTCCATAAATAATACCAAGAAAAAAAGGGAGAACGATAAGCCTGTACGGGAGTTTCGTATTGCAAAAAAAAGTCAGTTCGAACTCAAAGGTAATCACGTCAAGAAAGAATCACCAGTAAAAGAACAACTAGTAATCAATAAAAAAGACAGAGTCCAAATCAAAGGTATTAAGAAAGAATCACCATTAATCGTTGAAAACGGCAAATTCCAAATCAAAGGTAATCCTGTACGGAAGTTTGAAAAACAATTCATTTCTGATCAAAATCGGCTCCTCATAAAGAAGGCCAAGAAGAAAAGGGAGAACGATAAGCCTGTACGGGATCCAGTAATCGTTAAAACAAGCGAACTCAAAATCAACAGAGATTATGAGCCGAAGAAGAAGGGGGCGAGGAATTATAAGAACGGGGATCAACTCAGCAATATGGTCGAAAATCCAAATTCAAAGATAACCAACGACGTTTTAAACAACATTCCGGAAACAAAAAATCCTGCCAATGAAAATAAAGGCACGAATGAAAAAAACGACAACGCAACCAATTCCAACAATACGGGCAACAATTCAGAACTAGAGAAGGAATCCAAAATAGAAAAGAATTTGACCGAGAAGAGAGGAGAGAAAATGGAGAACGAGTCTTTTGTTAAAAAAGAAGATCTGATCATAGACAGCAGTGTTCCTTTATATTCCACCAATATGGTCGACAGTAATAATCTCAACAACGCTTCTTATCCAAAGGTTGGTAAATATCCGACGATAAAGAGGAAGAAGAAGATTAAAAACCAGGATATTGATGAAGATGAAAACAAAGAGCAAAACGCACAATCCGATCCCAAATTAAGTAACGATGGAAACAACAACGCAACCAATGAAAAAATCGAAAACGAAATAGAAATTAAAGAAAATAAAGACGAAAATCAAAACAAACTAGAAGAAAAAAAGCCCAAATCCGAATTAGATAACACTGACAACAACAACGAAAAGAAAAAAAGAAATAAGAAAAAAAAAGCAAGAAATTTAAAAGAACTGATGTCTCAAGGATCTAAAAATGATTAATTCAAGTTTTAAATTTTGGTTGGGTTAAAAATACAGAGGAGTCTTTTTAGAGGGGGCTCCTGATTTTATCTTGTGGAGAATAAGTGCGTTTAGTATTGTTCGAACCGGAAATACCACAAAATACAGGTACATTAGTGCGACTGTGTCAATGTTTTAATGTTCCGCTCGGAATTATAGAACCGGTATCATTTTTACTATCAGATAAAAGATTTAAGCGTGCAGGAATGGACTATATAGATTTATCAAAAATCCAAATTTATAAGAACTTCGAACAACTAAAAATTGAAAATCCATATTCTCGAATTATTCTAGCTGATACGAAAGCAACGACAAAATATTTTGATGTTAAGTACATCCCAACAGACATAATACTTATGGGAAGAGAAAGTACAGGCGTTCCAGATTATATTTATAACGAGTGCAACGTTACCGTAAAAATTCCAATGATTGAAGGGGTACGTTCTCTAAACATGGCTGTAAGTGCATCAATAGTTGTGTCAGAAGCTATGCGTCAATCCGGATATCGGTTGAATTAACAGAATTATTGCGTTCATAATAAAACATATACTGTTGAACAATTCCAAGGAATCCGTCATAGAGATCAAATGGAAAATTACCATTGTAGTGTTTCTCAATTATTCGATTAATCCAAACATCTCGAGGAAACGCATTTATATGGTGTAATCCAAACAAGGCAATACAGTTGGCAACTTTATTGCCGATACCTTTTAAAGTTTTTAAGTACGCAATAGCATTGCTACAAGACATCTGTTTTAATTTTTCTAAATCAAACTGTCCTATATATATTTTTTGAACAATTTCGTACAAATATATTGATCTATATCCTACGCCTAATGCTTGCCAATCTGTTATTGAATATTTATATAAATCTGAAATATCAGGGAAGTATGGATTACATAGCGATCGTACTATTTTCGTAATACGCGAAATATTGTTATTTTGAGAAATTATAAAACAGATTATCGCCTCAAATAAATCCTGTCTTAATATTCGAAGACCGGAGCCAAATTTTACCGCCTTTTTTAAATATACATCGTTAGAGGTTAATATCAATCGTTTTATTTTTGAATAGTCTATACCCAAATCAAAGTAATCAAGCCATATCGTATTCCAATCTGTTTGGTCACAATCAAATTCATATTGATTTTTAGACAGCTGTTTTATGGTAAGTTTGTTCTTTTTATGATAAATTATCCAAGTATTAGAATCGATTTTATAAATACGAAAACACTGCCCTGATAAAGCCATTTGCTCTATAGAAAAATCACGTAAAGTTAAAATCAAATTACATCCAAGCTATATAAGCATATGAATACCAAATACATAAAAATATTATCGATGTAATTACACCGCAGAATACCCACTTTTTAAAAGAAATATACCCGGTTGATGATAATGTAAGACCTGTCGGGCACACATGAGGCGCCAAGAAATCACCAGCAGAGCTAAATGAAGCAAGAGTTACAGCCAGCATAGTTGGATTAACACCCATTGCAATCCCTGTTGTAAAAAATGGAGCATAAAGAGCTACTATTTTCGAACTTTCTCCATTAAAAAAGAACTGTGCGTAATAATAAATAGCTGTCAATAATATAAATGCTACATTTGGAGCCATTCCATTGAGGCATAGAGCAACTTTATTACTAAACCAAGTCATCACACCTGTGGAACCAAGACAATTTACCAGTGATATCAATATTCCAATCATTAACAAAAAAGTGAATGCACTACTGTTCGAAAAAATGTCTTTCATAGATAAAACACCTAAGAAAACAAAAAGACAGAGCCCAATTAATGCTGTTGTTAGAACTGAAACGTGTATATATTCCGCTAATATCCATAGTATAAGCATGCCGAAAAATATAGATAAAATTATTTTCTCTTTAGCCGAAATTTTTCCTAGTTCCTTACTGTTTTGAGCTGCTTTTTTTTGTAATTCTCCAAGTTTATCGACTTTAGGACTACAAATAAGTCTGAGAATAAATGGGATTATAAACAAAGTAATGAAATACGGAATAGCCATTAGCTTAAACCACGAAAACCAAGTGAAATTAATTCCTGCTTTTGCCGTTATCTCTGGAATTAGAGCGTTTGAAATCATTGCTGTATAAAATAATCCACTCGATATTGTATTACAGAAAGAACAGAATATTGAAAGATATTGACCTATAGATTTTTCCGACACTCCTGGAACGTTCGAAGATATATATTTAGTCAGTGACGTTGCAAGAGGTAACCCAACGCTCGCAGCTCGTGCCGTATTACTAGGAAGCATTGGAGCAATTAATAATTCAGTAAACGCAATACTAAACGACAATCCCAATATATTCCCACCGAAATGCTTCATGAAAAAATAAGCAAGACGCAAACTTAATGGGGTAGATGTAATGAGAGGAGATATTGACAATACAGCAAATACTAACCATGGAACCATTTTTGTAAATCCCGAAAATCCATCGCACACATCTATTGCTCCAGAAAGAGATGCAACAGATACCATTAACAATAACCACACGATTTGATGGCAAACATTTAGCATAATTCCAGTTACAGCCATTATGAACACTACGCTCATTCGAGCGCCTTGTGGAGATAAATCTGTATAAATGGATAAAAATGTATATGCAATAAATGCGATAGCGAAGATAATAAATATTTTTTTATAACTGATACCGGTTTTTGAAACGGCACCTTTTAAGAACGAAATCATGCCGATATTGAAAGGATGGTGCCGAAGATAGGACTCGAACCTACGACCTACTGATTACGAATCAGTTGCTCTACCAACTGAGCTACTTCGGCTTAACAACGATGTCATTGTAACATATTTAATTATATGGGAGTTTGTAAAACATAATGGCGAAGAAAGAAGCAAAGACTGACCTGTGGGTTACTTCCCAACTGAACGAATGTGGCATCCAGTTTACACCGCAAGGTAGTGACGTGAAAGAGATACACGAAGCTCTGTCCTCAACTTCTAAAAGTGGTACAAGCGATGCTGGTTATCCAGAATATACAGAGCAAATTTAACTGGAGTAGTAATGGATCTACGTTAAGTCGGCTAAAAAAACTAACAATAATGCTACCGGTAACTGATGCTGGCGAACCTGATTATCAGTTTATGGAACAGTATATAAGGGATTTTATGCTGAAAAAATATTCTCAATATATGTTTTTCCTACACAGAAAGAAACAATATTTGTTACAACAGCTATTGAATATTGATATAAACAACTCATGATACGCTACATGCTATGGGTTACGGCGTAGTATTATCTACTTTAGATTGAACTTATAATATTTAGTAAAAAACAATGCTTTTTGTTCCAAAACAAGATGGTTTAGTTATTAAATTTAATTGCAAGTTGATTACAAATGCAGTCATTGCACGCGCTGAAATTACAGAAAATATACATGATTTATTTGATGCTAACGCTTTTTTGCGTTTAAATAAACAAGTCGATATACAATCAATATTAAACCAAACCGCTATTATTACAATTCAAACAAAAAGTGAAACATTAAGATATTTCCACGGAATTATTGACCGAGCATCAGTTGAATCAGTTCCCAATTCCAAAATAGGAATTACAGAAAATTTGCTTTTTATTCATATAGTACCAACGGTTACAAGACTAGAATATTTTCGAAACTACAGTATATGGTTAGATAAATCAGCACGTGAAATAATAGAAGAGGTTTTAAAAAATAACAATATATCTGACTATAAGTTTATAACATCAAAATATAACAACAAAAAGCTAACTATGTGTGTTCAGTATGGGGAAAGTGATTTGCATCTTATTTGTAGGCTGCTTGAAGAAAACGGCATATTCTATTATATACAGCATTCAGATAAAGCTGATACATTTATAATGTCAGATAGTAGTATAAGTGGTGATAAATTACATAATACTTTGTCTGTTATAAACACATATTCACAGGATTTATATCCTCTTAATGGTTCACAAAATGTATCAGTTGCTCATTCAATAGGCATAAAAAGCATTTACCATAAATCATACAATTACGAAAAGGCAAGTGTAATTAATTCAATGGTGAATAAAATTGACGATACACATGTAAATCAATTTGGCATTAATAATTATTACGACAATATGTATGAAGAAAAAACAGAAGGGGATGATATATGCAAAATGTTATTAGAAAAAACGAACTCAACAACAGTAAAGTTATCGGCGACAACGTATTGTCCGTTACTGTATCCAGGTGCAATAGTTACATTAAATGGTTCCAACGAACAATCGCATAACGGTGAGTTTTTTATTCTGTCTGTAAAACATACAATAGATCAACTAAATGAAGATTCTGACGTTCCTATATATAAAAACACTTTTGAAGCAATACCTCGAAATATTATATTTAGACCCGCCAATATTCATAGAAAATCACGAATATGGGGATGTCAAACAGCAACTGTTGTAGGAACAGGTGATGAAGAAATATATTGCGATAAAAATGGCCGAGTAAAAGTTCATTTTCATTGGGCAAGCAACAGCGAAGCATCTTGTTGGGTTCGCGTGGGCACTTCATGGGCAGGGAGTAACTTCGGCTCGATAGTAATACCGCGTGTTGGAATGGAAGTTATAGTTTCATTTATAAATGGAGATCCTGACCAACCGTTAATTACAGGATGCGTATATAACGGCACCCATTTGCCCCACGGAAAATATCCAGAGAAAAAAACAGTTTCATCATTTTACTCGAATAGCGTTAAAGCAAAAGGTTTTAATGAGCTACGATTTGATGATGAGGGTGGAAAAGAAGAAATTTATATACATGCTCAAAAGGATTTAAATAAACTAATAGAAAATAGTGTATCTGAAACATTAAATGAGGGTTCAAAATCAGTAATTTTAGAGAGTAAAAAAAGTAAAGTTAATCATTCTCTTTTAATAAAGCGAGGAAACAAAACAACAACAATAGAAGAAGGGAATAGTACTATTACATTAAAAAAAGGAAATAGTGACATAACGCTTTCCGACGGAAATAGTACTATAAAGTTATCAAGTGGCGATCGGACTGTAACACTATCACAAGGCAATCAGACAATTACGCTTTCAAACGGCGATTTAAAAATAGATGTAAATGGAAGTATTGAAATACACGCAACAAAAGATATCTCAATAACTGCAGATAACGATATTTCTGTTAAAGCTAATAACATTAACGTAACCGCACATTCCAAGTATTCTGCAAATTCAACAGATACTGATATTAATGGTTCTGCATCTATTAGTATTACCGGGGGTAGTATTGACGCAAAGGCAAACACAACAATGTCCATTGAAAGTGGGATTACAATGGATCTTAAAGCTCCAGTAAGTATAAATCTTAATTAAAGAAATTATACAGACATGCACAAGTAATGCATGCTGTTTCAGTTCTTAAAATATTCTTCCCCAAACTTATTGGCGTTGTTTTATTAACAAGTAATTTACGTTCGTTATCAGAAAAACCACCCTCAGATCCCACAATAAAGCCAATATCACCATTTAGACAGGCAGGCTTTGTACCATTAAATCGCTCTAAAGCTGTCATCCAAGTTATGCCTGTTGGTAAATATTCTACAAAATTTTTTAAGGTCATGGGGTCATGTATTATAGGAATATCTATACGTTCAGACTGCTCAGAGGCTTGTGTCGCCACTGTCTTCAGTTTGTTTATATTAATATCTTTACGTTGCGTATAATTGGTACCTAGTGGGAAAAATTCAGTTGCTCCAAGCTCTGTGCATTTTTCTATAATTAACCTTACGTTGTCCGGTTTTATAATTCCAAATGCAATACACAGCTTACTTCTATGCTTAAACGTTCTTTTAAGTAACACACGTTCCGCCGTTACAAGTTTCTTACTAGCTGACTGTATTACACATTCCCATTCCCCTGCAGATTGATTAAAGCCAATAAACTTATCACCAACATTTAACCTGAACACATTAACCAAGTGATTTACTTGAAACTCATTTAGGTTAAAAACATCGTTTAGTTGTACAACGTATATTCTGGGGATATGCTTATGACTTGTAACCATAGTCTACTTTCTTTCTTTGACAAATAGCATACCTATGACTGAAATGACAATAACTGCTAATATGCACATAAAAGAACTTCTATACATGACAATATCGTACAAAGGTGTCCCATCTGGATTTACTTTTCCGTTTCTGAAAAAATCAAGCAATTTCCCAAGTAGAGGTTGAAATATTACACCACTCATCATCACAAGCATGTTTGTGTACCCAGTGGATGTTCCAGCAAAGTTACTAGGCACAAATTTATAGGTCATATCAAAAACAAGTGTTCCAGAACCAGCAAACAAACTTCCAAGACCAAACAACGCTACACAAGTCCAAAATCCTATTGCATCAGAGTAAATAGCTATCGAAAATGCTAGTATTAAGCCAATTGAAAACAAGATTATAGTATTTTTATTACCATTAATTTTTTTAGCAACTTTTGCCGCTAAAATACTACCAAGTCCAAAAGCAATAAATATTATCGAAGAGCAAATTGATGCCTCTGCCGTAGATGCATTAAATCGAGATTGCATAAATGGAGTCCCCCATAACTCAGCTACAGCACTCAATGGTAAATATGATGTACATCCGTAAAGTCCTATTAGCCAACAACTTGGGTTTTTTGAGAGTAGTTTTAATCCTTCCAATGTATGACCTTTTTCAAAGGCTTGAGATTTTGCTTCAGGTTTTAGAAATATAAAAGCCAGGACAGCAATAACAAAACC
>CACZTP010000018.1 GCA_902784055.1 uncultured Pseudomonadota bacterium | reverse complement strand
TCTGTTGAGTAACAGCTGTAAATAATTTTTAAGGAAGAAGGGAGAAAGAGACTTATGAAAAGTTTTAAAAACAAACATTTAAAAGGACTATTAACAAGTGTTTGTTTAATAACATCCTTGGGGTTTATTTCAAATAATAGCGCTATTGCTATGGATAAGTCGATTGCACGTGAATATAGGTTGGTGGACGAAACAATTGATATGATTAATGAGCAAGTTAATGAAACTTTTGACACTAATATTAAAGCGTGCGTCGATAAATATGGTAACAAATATTGGGCAAATGATATTAAAACTTGGGGGAAATCTCTTAATAACCAAAAGAAACTGTTGGCAACAGCTATTGGTGAGACTGGGACAGATGTATCCTACAAAAAAGAGGAATTTGTTCAACAAATAATTGATACTCTCAATGAAGAAAGTTTTACCACAAATGAAGATAAACAAAAATATGTGCTTGGGCTTATTAATGGGCTATCTTTTTATATATCGTGTTTATTTTATTATAACGACCTCCTGAAAGATGAATATTTTAAAAGAGTTCGTATCGCTCGGATGTCTGGAACAGTTGCTGAAGATTATGATTATTATCTTTGGAAACAAACACTTTTGGAGCTTTATAATTGCTTGGGAAAAAATTTTTGTAAAAAATTAGAATATGTTTCTGGGAACTGGAAAACACTAGTAAAACACGATTGGTATTGCTATTGCACTCAATATAATGTATTTGGCAATATTGAACTTCCAGAGGAGGAATCCAAAAAAAATGGATTCAAAAATAATCTGCCATCAATAATTATTCAAGTTGAGGATTATGCCGATTCATTTGGCGCAGCATATTCCGAAAGACGAGGTTTTCGGGAACGACGTATATTAGAAGACCCAATGAAAAATTTATACGAGGGGTATTATACAAATTATTCAAGTAGTCATCACTGTATACGTGGTTTTGACCAATCGGAAAATATAGCGCTGTTCGATGCTTATGGAATAGTATTTAAAGTTTGGGATGGGATATATCCATCGACGTTATCTGCTCTAAGTAAAAAATTGAACGAAGACAAGTCCTTCCGTGCAAAAACTGACAAATTGTTTAAAGAATTTTTGTCTGATCTTCCTCAAGATTGGGTGGAAAACATGAGCGTTTATGATAAACGCGATTACTACTATAGATTGTATGGATGTGCGCTGGCATATGCAGTCAAAAAAGCTGATAGGGTTCTTGAGAGAAACATAGAAGATTTTAAACAATGTTTAAAATTGTTGCCTTTCGTTTTTCCAGAGCAAATTATTTTAAATATAACACACCCTAACTATTTGGGAGGTTCTCCTCTAAGAATAGAAACAATAACTGCGATCAAAAATGAGATGTTAAATCAAAATATGAATGACCGAGACTATTTTTGGGGGTTAGAAGACTTAGCAGTGTTTGATATTTTGGCTGCTTACACAAATAATGCTTTTAAAGATAGTGAGCTTTTATGGTATGAAGGAGATCCTTATGACGAATTATCCGAACATGAAGAAAAAGAATTTATAAAAAAAGTGGCTGTTGTAGTCTCGGAACGAGCAAGAAAAATATACGACCACTCGCACCAAAATGTTTGTATTGCCAGAATACTCGACGACATGATTTTTCGTGAAGAATAATAAGGGTCAAATGAATGATCAAAACAGAAAGATACGGCAATAAATGGCGGGCAAGAGCATATCATACCCCCCGAGCATTAATACGAACGAATAAGAAACAAACAACTTTTTTAAACACTTGAAATCTATATCCCGGATGAACCAAACCCTCCTGATCCACGGTTTGTTTCCGACAATATATCTGTTTTAATCCATTCAGCTTGAACGTATGGAACAATAATTAATTGTGCAATTCGTTGTTTATTTTTTATTACGACCTGATCAGATCCTCCATTATACAAAATTACACCAATTTCACCTCTATAATCACAATCGATAATTCCAGGAGCATTCAAAACGGTTAGACCAAATTTTTTAGCAAGTCCAGACCTTGAACAAACCATGCCAAAATACCCCGCCGGGATTTCTGCAACAAGTCCTGTTTGGACAAGTTGTCTACAATTAGGACTTAATGAGAATTCATCTTTGTCTAAACACGCGTATAAATCGCACCCAGCGCTTCCTGAAGAGGCATAGGTTGGGACAATAGCTTCATCGTGTAGTAATTGAAATTTTACCAGCATATTAATTTTACAACGTCATCATCTGATGATAGGATATCGTAATTTTTAGTAAAAAATATGCGTAATTCATCTTTGTTAATCTCGTCGATAGATAACGATCGCACTAATTCAACTATTTTAGAATGGTGTCTCATGTTAGCAGCAACTATAAGCAAAAACCATAATTTTTCTACATTATTATGTGGGACAGATTTCAATAAGTTTTCGGCTTCATCAAATGTGCTTGATTTCTCACAAACTTCAAGAAATACAGTGGCTAATTTTCGATCAGGTTTCATTTTAAATATTTTTTCGATTAACTTTAATGTTTTCCTTTTATCGGAGCCCTCACTTGCGAGTGTCAATAATAATTGTGACAAAATATTGATATCATTATTGTAATTTTTATATAAGTTCTCTAAAAGTTTTAATTTTATTGAAACATCACTTGTCGTTTCTACTATAGCCAATCCCTTTTTTATATTATATTTATCAATAAATTCGCGACTAAGTTTGTATTTTGAACGAGTTGGATTGAATTCGAAAGTTTTATGTTCAGACACAGCGGTCACTGCAACTTGTAACAACTCATCTTGGATAACAGAAAGATAATGTGGAAAGTCGTTAATGGCTTCATTTGCCAAGCCAATAGCTTTATCCAAATTATTAGATTGAATTAACAATTGCAGTTTGTTTTTTATGTTCCTTATATCTACTTCCTCAATACCTGTTCTGCCTGGGACAATAGTCCCGCTGTTTACAGAAACGGCTATTTTGCATAAGTTAAATTTGTCGTCAATATTCTTTCCGTCGAACAAATCATCCAGGACTATTAACCGTGCAAGGTTTTTAATTGCGTTCATTTCCAGTTTTTCATCCGACTTTTTACAAAAGCTTTTTATTATTTTTATTAAGCCTTTTATAAAACCTTTTACAAAAATCGCAATGATTAATACGCTTATAACAATATAAATATCTGAGTGAAATTTATAATTTAAGATAGCAATATCAACGTATCCAGTATTTGGCAAGAATAAATATAACACAAGGCATAAACAAATCAGAATAAAAAATAATAGACATTTACGTAAAAAATTCATTGTATTACGAGATCATTGCTGTGAACTCAGCTTCATCCGATATCTTGTCACCGACGTAGGCTTCTGCTTTAAATTTCCAAATCTTTGATCGCTGTTGTAAGACAGATACGTTCAAGCGCAACATATCACCAGGGACAACTTCTCTTCTAAACCTAACATTTGCAATCGATGCGAATAATACAGCTTTTGGTGCATCAATATTTTGGGAAGAAATGCTTGCTATAGCTAACACTCCTGCCGTTTGCGCCATTGCTTCAATAATAAGAACTCCAGGCATTACAGGATGTTCTGGAAAATGTCCCTGAAAAAACAACTCGTTATAGGAGATGGCCTTATATGCAGTGCATGACTTATATAAGCAAAGCTCTGTTACCTTATCAATAAGCAAAAACGGAGCTCTATGCGGGATTAGTCTCTTAATCTCATTAATACCAAGCGGTAATTTTATTCCGGAACAGTCTATTTCTGTCATTATTTTTTCTCCGGTTTTGCGCTAGTTTTATCTGATTTTTTAGCTCCTTCAGTTTTTGTATTAGTAGGTTTGCTGTCACTATTGATATTGACTTGCTTTTGTGATTTGGATTGTGATGATGTATTAACATTTTGTTTTGACCTCTTTGCAGAATATTTTTTTAATTCAGAGTTAACGACTATTGAGTTAGCGTCTTTTATATGTTTTGACGAGATATGTGCCATTAAAATACAATTACACAAAAAAACTGTCGCCAATATCCAGGTTGATTTTGTCAGAATATCCGAAGTTCCCCTTGCTGTAAACATCCCATTGCCAGCCCCACTTGCAAATAATGAGCTTCCTCCCTCTGATTTCTGCACGAGTACTACAAAAATGAGTAGCACGGTTATTAATACGTGAATTGCTATTAAAATCCCAAACACAGTGGTTCTCCTATTTTTTGCTTAATATTGTAACGATAATCGAGCCTTCTAACTTCGGTTTTTGCTCGACCTTTGCAAAGTTTTCGCATAAAGATAAAACTTTGTTAAAAGTGGCAAAGCCTGTTTCTGTACGACTCATTTCCCTTCCACGAAAACGCATAACAACCTTAACCTTATTGTCATCTAAAATGAATTTTTGAATCGCATTACATTTTATTTTGAGATCGTTTTCTCCTATAAAAGGTCTGAATTGGATTTCTTTTAATTCCGAAGTTTTTTGTTTTTTCTTTGCATCAGCTTTTTTCTTTTGAAGAGAGTATTTATATTTACCAAAGTTCAATATCTTACATACCGGAGGTGTCGATGTTTCAGTAATAAGAACAAGATCCAAGTTTTCTGACATCGCCATATCTAAAGCCTGACGAGTCGAAACAATCCCAACAGGTTGACCATCTGAACCTATTAAACGAACTTCTGATACATTTATTTCTTCATTTATTTTAAATTTTTTATCCATTCCTACCTTTTCCGACGAATTCCTTGCTAGGCAATTTCCTTTAAATCGCAACAACTATCAATTTACATAGGCATTTTATCACAACAGAGTTTATCTACACCTTTACTCTACGACTGATGAGGTAAAAATTAACAACCTATTGTTTCAAAAATACTTAAAGTGTTATAATAAACATGTCGTTATTAGGGCAATATATGCAACGTACATATTAGTGCGTTATTAACTAGTATTTAAATGAGTTTGATTTATAACAATATACGATATGGTATTGGTGTTGTGTTACTTAACAAACAGAAACTTGTTTTTGCTGGGCGCAGATTAGCGGTTAACTCGAAAATGGTTTCTTGGTACCTAAAACAACCTTGGCAGATGCCCCAAGGGGGAATTGAACCAGGAGAAGAGGCATATGATACATGTTTGAGAGAATTAAGAGAAGAGATAGGGACTGATAACGTGCGATATGTAGCTGAGACCAAAGGGTGGGTTGAGTATAAGTTACCGTCAGATTTATTGAGATCTGGACAACATCCGATAATTGGTCAACGTCAAAAATGGTTCTTATTACAATTCTTAGGAACAAACAAAGATATTAACCTAAAAACAACATCTCACAACGAATTTGATACATGGAAATGGATGACAATCGGAAACGTAATACGGCTATCGGTACATTTTAAACATAAAATGTATCTTGATGTCTTTAGAGAGTTTAAACCCTACATAGATAGTCTGCAATGACGAGTGTACAGTGTTTTAACGGTATTTCCATTATCAACCGATTGAATTCGGAACCGTATAAATTTTCTTTTGTAAAAGCCATTGATATTGCAAAATCATATGCTGACACTGTAATAATAAAAAATAATTTACGGTTTAGCTCAAAATACACTGACGTTGTAAAAATAGAAGGTGTTAAAGATAAATATATTGAATTATACACAAATTTACAATGTGTATTTGGTATAGATGGGATATTGCCTGATAATTACACAGAAGAATATATCCTCTACAATACACATTCAAAGCAAGCTGTAATTGATTTTTTCGATATATTCCATGAACGAATAGCTAAAGTACAATACAAGTTTCTTAAACGTCATGATCTATCATGTGCATCATTTCCAGTTGAAAAATCACTTGCTGGTAAACTTATGCAATATCTGTCAGGATATGAAAATGCTAATAGTTTTTATCGAACTATAAAAGCATATATTCCATTACAGACAGTAATATCGGCACATAACTTATTTTGGAATTCGAACAGATCTGCTTTAGGATTAAAAGTTTTATTGAGAGATTTTTTTAATTTGCCAATACGAGTTGAAGAATTCAGAGGGCGAATATTAGAAGTTCCTATTTCTGACCAAAGTCGTATAGGAACAAAACTTGGTAAATATAATAAATTAAATTTTTCAGCAATTTTAGATCACAAATTTTATAAAGCTGATGATGGAATAACAGTGACTGTAGGAGAACTCAATTATGAACAATACTTGAGTTTTTTACCTAAAATCTCTTCGAAAGACAAACCATTTTCAAATTTTGCAAAATTAAAGGAGCTTATAAGGTTATATGTACCCATTGGTATAACTGTTCTTATAAAAATCCTTTTGAAAAAAGGAGCTGTTAAAAACACATATTTAAATGGTAACTATGCTCTTAATAAAAACTCTTTTATAGTAGGGCATAATAGAGGTGAATGTTACAGTGAGTTTATATAAATGAAGGCAAACGTAAGACAATTTGATATATTTGGAAAGTATCACGAGAATGATACAAAGACGAATGAAACCGTAAAGAAATCTTCAACAAAATTTTATCCTAAAGTTTCTTTATCAAGTGGACTCAATGAAACTGAAATCAAAAACGATTTCGTTCTTATTCACAGGATATTGCAACGTAGATTAAGTGCAGATTTACCTAAGAATATTAAAAAGTTATTGCATATTGTATACAATGAAATGGCTATAAAAGCAGGGCGCAACAACGTTGCTACATTAACGCGTAATTCGTTAATGGAGTGTTTTATCGATATTTAAACGGTCATTTTAATGTTTACCAATTGTGTAATTCGATGCTATAATGAAATATGCAAAATGGGAAATTGAAAATTTTTTCAACTAATATGTACCGAAAGGAAAAATATGTCAACGAATAGAATTAAGAACTTGGCAATAATCGCTCACGTTGATCATGGAAAGACAACCCTTGTTGATGCAATGTTTAAGCAAAGCGGATTATTCAGAGATAATCAGAAACTTGAAACTTGTGCGATGGATTCAAACGAACTAGAACGTGAACGAGGTATTACAATATTGGCAAAGTGTACAAGTTTTACTTGGAAAGGTACAAAACTTAACATAGTCGATACGCCTGGACATGCTGATTTTGGCGGTGAAGTCGAACGAATTCTTAGCATGGTTGACGGGGTTCTTGTCCTTGTTGATGCAGCTGAGGGACCTATGCCTCAGACTAAGTTTGTGTTATCTAAAGCTTTAGCGCTTGGTTTAAATCCGATTGTCGTTATAAACAAAATAGACAAATCAGATGCGCGTGTATCAGAAGTAGTCGATGAAGTGTTTAATTTGTTTCTGGCTTTAGGCGCTAACGATACACAGCTTGACTTTCCTATTTTATATGCCTCAGGACGTGCTGGCTGGGCTGTAAAAAATCTTGAAAACGATGAACGCAAAGATTTAACACCATTACTGGAAACAATTCTTAAGCATGTCCCTGATGCAAAGACTAAGGAAGGTTCCTTTAAAATGCTCGTTACTATGCTTGAGTATGATCAGTTCCTAGGACGCATTCTTACAGGTAAAGTATTAAGCGGTACGGCAAAAGTAAATGATGCTGTTCATGCGTTAAGACCTGGAACTGACAAAGATATAGAGCAATCAAGACTTACTAAGTTGTTAACATTTGAAGGCTTGAAGCGTATTCCAGTTGAAGAGGCTCAAGCGGGAGATATTGTCGCAATTGCAGGTCTTGCACAAGCAACTGTTGCTGATACTATATGTGCAATGGATGTAATCGAACCATTAAAATCATTGCCCATTGATCCACCAACTATATCAATGACTTTTGGTGTAAACGACTCTCCTCTCGCTGGTGAAGAAGGAAAAAATTTAACATCCCGCGTTATAGGAGATCGACTATTTAGGGAAGCCGAAGGAAATGTATCTATTACTGTAAAGAAAACGGCTGAAGATGAAAGTTATGAAGTTGCAGGACGTGGAGAGCTTCAGCTCGGAGTACTTATTGAAACAATGCGCCGTGAAGGGTTCGAACTTTCTATAGGTAGACCTAAAGTTTTAATGCGAAAAGATGAAAACGGTAACGATTTGGAACCTATGGAAGAAGTATATATTGATGTCGATGATGAGTTTACGGGAACTGTTGTCGATAAGTTAGTACAGCGTAAAGGCGAAATGACAGATATGACGCCATCAGGCACAGCAGGAAAAACTCGTATAAAATTTATAATTCCAACTCGCGGACTGATAGGGTACTATGGTGAATTCCTAACCGATACAAGAGGATCTGGAATCATGAACCGTTCTTTCCATTCTTATGCGCCTTATAAGGGCAAAATAGCTGAACGTGAGCATGGGGTTTTAATATCAACCGATAAAGGTAAGGCAATCCCATACGCTTTGTTTTTCTTAAAGGATCGCGGGACTCTTTTTGTTCATCCTGGAGATCCTGTTTACACTGGCATGATAATAGGAGAAAATAGCCGTGAAAACGATCTTGATGTAAATCCAACAAAGGAAAAACAACTATCTAACTGTAGAGCGGCAGGAAAAGACGAAAATATAAGAATTCCAACTCCACGTGAAATGTCTCTAGAGCAAGCTATAGCTTATATACAAAGTGATGAGGAAGTAGAGGTTACCCCTAAATCAATAAGGTTACGTAAAAAATACTTAGATCCTAATACAAGAAAAAAAATGAAAAGAGCATAGTTTTTGTGGTTTTACCAATAATTAAATGGGCCGGAGGAAAACGTCAACTCTTGCCTGAACTGATTAAGCGCTTACCTCTGAAATTTGGGAAATATTATGAGCCTTTCTTTGGAGGTGGAGCGTTATTTTTTTTCTTACAACCGAAACAGGCAACGTTAAACGATACCAATAGCCAACTGATTAATATATATACGCAAATTAAAAATTCACATACCAAAATAATTAATATCCTTGAAAAAACTCAAAATGGATATAACTTATTGGAAGATGATACAAAACAAACAAAATATTATTTATCAAAACGTAACGAATTCAATAAATGTATTACAGAAAACATCTTGACAGTTGAAAGTGCGTCGCTATTTATATTTTTAAACAAGGCGGGGTACAATGGGTTGTATCGTGTCAATAAAAAAGGATTATTTAATGTTCCATCCGCACATAGAAAAACGTTAAAAATATTTGATACTGAGAATATACTCGCGGTATCACAAGCGTTGCAAAAACGTACTGTAAAATGTGTAGATTTCGAAGAAGCATGTAGTGACATCGAACCTAGTGATTTCGTATTTTTCGATTCGCCTTATTACAATGCTTTCGATACTTATCAATCTGGAGGGTTTTCGGAATGTGATCATATTCGATTGGCAAAACTTTTTAAAAAACTTTCAGATAAGGGAGTTTATTGTTTAGAAACAAATAGTAATTGTGAATTTATAAAAAAGTTATACAAAAGTTTTAATATTGATATTGTCCCAGTAAAAAGAATGATAAACTGCGACAGTGCAAAACGAACTGGGAACGAAGTTATTATTACAAATTTCAAATAATTTATGAAAGTAACGCAAGGAGCAAAAGCAAATTTGAATGGTAAAGTTTTTGAACAGATGGCAATACCGATTTTCAAAGCAAACGGTTTTGAAATATTCACTGAGAATGAATTGAACAAGAAACGTTTGACGGACAAGCCGTTAAGATATGTAGTAAAAAACGCAACTTACAAAACAATCTATGGCGAAACTGGTAGAACGGAGTTTGTTATTGTTGTCGGGACAAGAAAAATACACATCGAAATTAAATATCAAAGTGTTGCAGGAAGTGTGGATGAGAAATATCCATATATGTTGCTGAATGCAATTTATCAGTATCCAGAAAAAGAAGTTATTTTTATAGTTGATGGAGGAGGATATAAACTTGGAGCGAGAAGATGGTTTGAAACAAATATAAAAAACAACTGGTTAGATTTTATGGAAACTGGAGAAAATATAAAACTAATGACAATAATTGAATTTATGAATTGTTTTAACAGCGAATGTTTTTAACAACTCCCCGAATTCAGAAATATATGAAAACTTTGAATCGTTTTCAACGGTAAGCCATGTTGTATGGTCTGTTATATACTATGTAACAAATTGAGTCGGCTAGATTCTTAAATATGTTTGACTTTTCGATTGATGAGTTACTATATATAGTAAACTTTACTGGGTTTTGAAATAATGAATATCGACAAAATACACTTCCTATGTTGTCGGTTGGATTAACTGGTGCAGAAACTCTCATTAAATACCTTATTGTTTTCATAACTCGTTTTGTTTTATTTTTTTCAACTAAAAGCTCATAGCTTTGCGGTAACGAAAGACATATAAAAGGTTGTTTCCCATAAAATACAGGAATATATATAGGTGTTGATACACGTGCTGGGAGTTCTTTTATTGTAAATCTATTAAGCCATTTAACTAATAATTCAATATCTTTTAGCATATCGTTTTCTTTGTAATTTCCATATATTATTATGTCAAAAACAACATTATTAATGTTTGTATATCTACATATGTAGCCTATGTTGTCTTTTGAATGAAAAGAAAATATTTTTATATTAGTAGTTATTCGTTTGTTATTGTAATTTTTTAAAATATATAAATATTCATGTTCAAAAAAATTACATAGTTCATATAGTGAAATTGATATACCGTAATCCCATATTGCTATATCTGTATGCTTTGGTACTTGTCTTCCATATTGCTCTAAAAATCTATCAACATCTGGGTTTAATGTTTCTTGAGCAAGTGACGCAACACTGTTTAATATTTGTGAAAAATTTCCACATCTTACTAATGCATTTGAATTAATTTCGTGTAAAACGATACCAAGTTTTGGCACCGCTACTATTAAAAACTTTACTTTTATTTTTGGAAAAGTTTTTAAAAACTCTTGGGATAATGGCAGTTGACATGTCTCAAGCAAAGTAACAGCATTTGCATTGTATATAAATGTACAAATTATAAAAATTCTGCATATAAATAAATAATTAAGCATCACTGCTTTTATATGTCTCTTTCATTAAAAATATGAGAAAATATGAAACAAACAAGCAAATTGGTATTACTAATATGGCGTTTGTATAGCAAGAAACTGAATATATCCTTTGCCCTGTAGCATCAACTACGCCTCCTCTGAATACATCAAGTAAGTAGCCAACTAATGGTTGGAATATACAACCAAAAAGCATAACGATGCAGTTTGTAAGGGCAAGTGTTGTTCCCGAAAGTTCTGTAGATGCATTATATTTTGCACAAGTAAAACCTATTGGTTGCGCACCTGTCAAAATACCAATCAAGAAAACGACGAATAAAGCAGTATACAAACTCACTGGCATGTAAAGCATTATTAAAAACAAAATTCCACAAGCAAGAGCCGAGTATTTTAACGTTTTGTTAAAGCTTTTAATTTTATTAGCGATAATTGCCATTATTATACTTCCTAATGCTATACCTAAAAATACAGCAGATGATGACATAGATGCTACTTCATTTGTTACATTAAATTTTTTCATAAAATACGGAACTGCCCATAATTCAGCAAATGTACAACAGGGTAAATACATTAGGCTAGTAACTATAGCGGAAATTATTACTTGCTTGTTTTTTATAAGGCTTAAAACATCTCCTGTAACAGACTGTTTCCGAGCCACTTTCTGCTTTGGAGTATTGGGAAATACGAGCATTATGAGACCTGCAACAGCAAAACCTATGTAGGCTAGTATGTACGTTGTCTGATGCCAGCCAATTGAATTAACAGCTTTAGCAATAGGGTAGCCTCCAACAAGCCCCCCCACAGTTCCCATCAAATTTGTAGCACCAGTTAGAATTACAAAGTATTTTGCAGAGAACATTGTCGATGCGACTTGTAAACTGCTTATAAAAGCACATGCCGAACCGCATCCGACAAGGAAGCGTCCGATTTGGGCAATTCCAAGATTATCTGTCAAAGCGAACAAGATAGACCCAAAGGCACAGAGTAAAGCCGAAAAGGACAGAAGCCATTTAACACCTATCCTATCTAAAAGAATTCCACATGGTAACTGAAGTGCGGTATATGAATAGTAATAACAAGAAACAAGAACACCCAACATACTGGCGGAAACATTAAATGATGAACTCAGTCCGTCCGTCATAACGCTTGGCGACACTCGTAAAACTAACTCATATAAGTAAAAAAATGTCGCTAATCCCCAAACAAACCATGCTTTTTTTGATGTACTCTGTGTCATATGGCAATACCGAAACTAATCAACATTACGATTTTAGCATTGTACGAAATTTTATACATCGTAAATGATATGCTAATGTGCTATTAGTATTTGACAAGCCTTAATTATTTATCTTCTTTTATAAATAACATTATAATAATAGAAACGATAATTACTGCTAATATGCACACAAATGCATCTCTATACATGACAACATCGTATAAAGGTGTACCATCTGGGTTTACTTTTCCGGCTCTAAAGAAATCAAGTAGTCGTCCTATCGCTGGTTGAAATATAACCCCGCCTAACATTATGAACATGTCAGTATATCCTACTGATGTACCGGCAAATTTTTTTGGCGCAAATTTACATATAATTTCAAAAATAAGAATTCCAGCACCGGAGAATATACTGACAAGACCAAACAAAGCAATACATATTATAAAATTTATTGAATTACAATAAACAGCAATAGCGAATGTCAATAACATTAATATAGAAAATAAAATAACCGTTTTTTTATTACTGTTAATTTTTTCGGCAATTTTAGCTGATAGAATACATCCGATACCCCCGGTTATAAACATCACTGATGCACAGAGTGATGCTTCCGAAGCTAAAACATTAAATCTCGTTTGAATGAAGTGCGTACCCCACAATTCAGCTATAGTACTAACAGGCAAATTAATAGCACAACCGACAATTCCTATTAGCCAGCAATTTGGGTTTTTTAGGAGTAGTTTTAATCCTTCCAATGTATGACCTTTTTCAAAGGCTTGAGATTTTGCTTCAGGTTTTAGAAATATAAAAGCCAGGACAGCAATAACAAAACC
>CACZTP010000017.1 GCA_902784055.1 uncultured Pseudomonadota bacterium | reverse complement strand
TATTATCAGTTGGACAACTTCTGTTGAGTAACAGCTGTAAATAATTTTTAAGGAAGAAGGGAGAAAGAGACTTATGAAAAGTTTTAAAAACAAACATTTAAAAAGACTATTAACAAGTATTTGTTTAATAACATCCTTGAGTTTTATTTCAAATAATAGCGCTATTGCTATGGATAAGCCAAATACAAATGTAATAAACATCAATAAACATATATGGGAAAAAGAATTTACTAAAAGTTCACTTATAAAATATGCAAAAAGTAAAAACATGAATCTTTTTTATCAAGATGAGAAGAATGAAGACCAACAGACTTTAGGATATCGCTTTAACAAGAACAGTATTGAAGATATTATTAAGAATGTAAATAAAATAAACCCTAATATCGGAAATTATAATAAAAATGTTCTCGCGATAATGATATTTAACATCCTTTGTGGGCAGAAAATTAATTTTACAAACGGTATTGATGACATGGCTTTTGCTTTTGAGTACAATAATTGGTTATCAGAGATTAGGCCTTTTCCTAAAGACGGCCATACGGACTTGCTAATAAAAAACATATTGCAAGAAAAAATTGATAGCCAGCAAAACAAACAAAAATTTAATAAAGGGATATCTTACATTCAGGGATTTGTTGTAAACGAAATGCTAAAAAATATGGAGGCAAATAATTTTGCCGTATCTTTACAACACAACTATGGTTTAAGCTTATTGAATGTTATTGATTATTTGCGTAATACGTTAAAAAATGACAACTTCCAAACATTGCTAGACGAGTTTACTTATGGTTGCTCTTTGGAACAAGAAATAAGAAAGAATATATCTACAATTTTTGGTGAAAATTTGTCTTTAGATCGTTTGGTTAAGGATCGTATGGACGGTGTACAATCCATTAGAGATACTAGTTTTATTTACAATTTTTCCCCATCACAATATCAATTGTATTTTTATAACATTAATTTAAATAATATGAATAAAGTTCAAAGTCTTTTGGAAAATAATAAATACTCTTCCCCTAGATTTAAAAAAATTTTAGAAACCTATAAAACTTTTGGAGAGTTGGTATCTTTAGCTGGCGAAGCCCAGACGCGCACTGAAAAAATAAAAAAACTTCACCGTTCGTTGGATATGAACAAACAGGCTTTTCAAACAGTTACAACATTGACAAACGACTGTGGCGTATTTAAAGAGCTTAAAAAACCTACTAAAAAATACAGATTATTCGATGTAAATGACAAAAAATTGATAGACACAATAAAAGAGTTGCAAAAATATGATAACAAGTGGGTTATTAAAAATACCAATTGTGAATTAAAGTCTGGAACGTATAGTCTTAACTTTTTTGACAAATCTGTTGCTAGTAAACACGCAAGTTTCCTTTATGAATCGTTAAATAAACTTGATAAATTAAAAAAAGACTTTATTTACGATAAAGATATTTTTAAGAGCGTAGCAAGTGCCTTCGTAATAAATTCCTTTAATAACTTAAGTTTACAAAATCTTCAAGATTTTTTAGCTATCAGATATTCCGGAAATGTTGCTAACCTTAACTCGATGGTAGATTATAGCCTACTTAGAAAATATAGCTGTAATACTCAGCCACAGGCAAACAATCTAAAAAACATAGATAAATCAATAAAGGATGAACTCTGTGTTTTATGTCCAGATTGTCAGACTACAATTTGGAGCAGAGATAATGCATTTTTGGATAATATTCTAAGAACAAAGGACGCGGTTCTCCAACGGGCTAAGCACTCTCTCTTATACGATAATTGTTTCGAAGAAGGTTTATTTTGGTTATTCAAAGGCTGTGGAATTTGGAGGCTAAAACCCGATCTTTGTAAAGACCTGGATGTAAATACTTTAGATGAAAAGAAACGATACGACATCTTAAGATATTTATATGCTACATATCTTGTTCCATGGCATACTCAACTACTAAATA
The DNA here is from genome assembly GCA_902784055.1 of uncultured Pseudomonadota bacterium. Lineage (GTDB taxonomy): Bacteria > Pseudomonadota > Alphaproteobacteria > RUG11792 > RUG11792 > RUG14087. Next base: position 12,683 of record CACZTP010000017.1, on the reverse strand, counting down.
TTACTACAGCATTTTCATCTTGCATTGATGCGTTTGATAATTATCAAACAGAAAACAACTTAGTAATCGAAACATATCGAGGAACTTTTTTTGCACAACACGACGACACCCACCCAAAACGAGCGGGGATTTTCTGTAATAAATATGGTTTTTTTGGTGTAAAAGTTTTTGATAACGATAATGAATCAAAAGCTAAGTTTTTAATGTCAGATATTTTTAATCCAGCTGATGTCGTGCGTAGTATGGAGCTCCTTAATTTTGGGGGTTGTAAAGTCGAGCGAATAGCTTTTGAAACAAAGACCTCAGATTGTACTATGGGAACACATGATAATAGTCTTCTTTATTCACGCATCCAAGAATCTATTATTAATGAATATTTGGAAAGTAAGAACAACAAAATCAAATCTAAATGATGTCTGACTTGTTATATTACAAGAAATAAAGCGCCAATCAGATCCGGGGTTGGTGCTTTTTTAGTAGATTTACATATTACTATAACTTTATTTTTGTTTTCGAAATAATTCTTTACAAATATAAAACCATTTGCAATTCGAACAGATATTTACAAAAGTGTTGTAGTCTAAATACTGGTCAATAAGTTGTTTTATATCGTTCCAGCTGTATGTTCTATCTGTATCTATATGCAACACTATAAAATAATCTTTATCATGTTGAACTGCTATTGAACATTTACCCAGTCCATTATTTGGGCATTTACTACATACACTATCTTCAGTGTTTACTACTTTTATTATCTTTTTGTCTGCATGAAGTTTTAAGTAATTAATTATGTCAGTCATATTATCGGTAAATTCAGGGCTATACCCCTTACCGATAAAATGTTGCATACAGACAAGATGATGCGGACGAATGTATATAATCATTACCTAGATTTCAGCATTTCTTCATATTTGCGTCTTTTAATTTCTACATCGCATTTAGGGCAATATTTATGTTCCCCGTTTAAGTACCCATGTTTAGGGCATATTGAAAAAGTTGGCGTTACTGTTATATAGGGAATTTTGTACTTAGTAAGGACTGTGCGTACAAGTTTTTTACAAGCCGTTGCATCCGAAATACGTTCACCCATATAAAGATGCAACACAGTACCTCCTGTATATTTACGTTGTAAGTCTTCCTGATGATCTAATGCTTCAAATGGATCATCTGTATATCCAACAGGAAGTTGTGATGAATTTGTATAGTACGGAGCACCTTTTGTACCTCCTTGGATAATATCTGGATATCTTCTTGCATCTTCTTTTGCAAATCTATACATACATCCTTCGGCTGGCGTCGCTTCAAGGTTATACATATTGCCCGTTTGAACTTGAAAATCAACAAGTCTTGCTCTTATGAAATCAAGAAACTTCAACGCAAATGCTTTCCCTTCTTTTGTAGTAATATTCTGTTTATCATTTGTAAAGTTACGGATCATTTCATTTATGCCATTTACACCTATTGTCGCAAAATGGTTTCTAAATGTTCCTAAATAACGACTTGTATACGGATATAACCCAAGATCGAGTAAGTCCTTTATTACTTTACGTTTTATTTCAAGGCTTTCTTTTGCAAGCTCCATTAAATCATTAAGGTGTTTATATAACCCTTGCTCGTTTCCTTTATGTAGATATCCCAGCCTTGCACAATTTATTGTTACAACACCAATTGAACCTGTTTGCTCCGCAGAACCAAATAAACTATTACCTCGTTTTAGTAGTTCCCTCAAATCAAGCTGTAATCTACAACACATTGAACGAATCATGTTCGGGCTTAAATCTGAATTAACGAAATTTTGAAAATATGGAACGCCGTACTTTGCTGTCATTTCAAACAGTAAATCAACATTTGGAGTATCCCAATTAAAATCCTTTGTTATATTGTAAGTTGGTATAGGAAAAGTAAAAACACGACCTTTTGCATCTCCTGCGCTCATTGTTTCAATAAAAGCTCGGTTTATCATGTCCATTTCTTTTTGAAGCTCACCATAGGTAAAAGGTTGTTCTTCTCCAGCTACTATTGGGTGAATATTTTTTAAATCATCAGGACATGTCCAGTCGAAAGTTAAGTTTGTAAAAGGTGTCTGAGTTCCCCAGCGACTTGGCACATTCATATTGAATATAAACGATTGCATGTACTGTTTTACAGTTTCGTAGCTTAGGCTTTCAAGTCTTATGAATGGAGCCATATAAGTGTCAAAAGAACTAAAAGCCTGAGCTCCTGCCCATTCATTCTGAAGCGTGCCTAAAAAGTTTGTTACTTGAGAAAACGCTGTAAATAAATGCTTTGGTGGATTTGCTTCTGCCTTTCCACCTACGCCATTAAACCCTTCTTGTAATAAAGTCCGTAAAGACCAACCAGCACAGTACGCACTTAACATATCTAAATCATGTATGTGATAAAAACCATCGATGTGAGCTTTAGCTATATCAGGAGTGTATACACTATTAAGCCAGTAGTTTGCCACTATTTTTCCTGAAAGATTGAGTATAAGACCTCCAAGAGAGTAGTCAAGATTTGCATTTGCTTTTACTCTCCAATCAATTTTATCTATATATTCATCAACAGCGTTTATTGCACTTATATGTGAATGCATTTTAGCTCTTTGATCCGCATGTTGCTTCCTATAGACCATATAGGATTTTGCAGTTATTACATACTCTTTTTCTATTAGTATTTGCTCGACTATATCTTGTATTTCTTCTATACGAGGCGTTGAATTTTCATATCGTTTATTTAATATTGCAATTATATTATCAGTCAAAAACCTTGATTCATTCAGCCCGAATTCCTCAGTCCTTAAAGCAGCTTTATGTATTGCATTTACTATTTTCTCCGGGGCAAATTTTTCAAATGTTCCGTTGCGTTTTATTACATATTGTATTTTATTATTTAGCATTCCGCTTGAAGAGATATTGTTATTCAACATGAGATACCCTTTCATTTATTAAGTTGACAATATTTTTAATCCCGTAAAGAAATATAAATGAGCCCATTTTAGGGCCGCTTTCAGCTCCAAACAATACACTATAAAGAACTCTAAACCACTCTTTTATATCGCTCGGATAATGCCGTTTCCCAACTTCAAAAACAAAGTTTTGTATAAAATCTGCATCCGAGTCTTCTGAAAGCTCTTCAAGTTCAGTTTTTAATTCATTTAGAGCTATCGCCTGTTCCTTTGTTGGTTTTTGGGGTACTCTAGAATTTGCAACAAAATCTTTATAGTAAACAACAGCATGTTCTGCTAATTCTTTCATAAAATCTATCGTTTTTGCAGATGCGTTTTTCAAATATTTATTTATAAACTGCATTAGTATATTAATGTCTGAAGTGTTACAGGCTTGGACTAAATTCAAAAGTAATGAAAACTTTAGCGATCCATCATATTGCGGTGGATTTCCGTCATGTATTTGAAAAACTGGATTATCAACCGACGGATTTGTTTTATATTTCTGCAATGCGTCTATGTACTCATCCATAGTGTCTGGTATTACATCAAAATATAACCGCTTTGCTCGTTTTGGCGATTGGAACATATAATAGGCAAGACTTTCTTTAGGCGCATATTTTAACCACTCATCTATAGATAAGCCGTTTCCTTTGGATTTTGATATTTTTCTACCTTCTTCATCTAAAAATAACTCATATGTAAGATTTTCTGGTGGTACTCCATCTATGACACGGCATATTTTCGAGGAAAGTTTATAACTGTCTATAAGGTCTTTTCCATTCATTTCGTAGTCAACACCGAGTGCTACCCATCTCATTCCCCAATCCGCTTTCCATTGCAATTTACAATTGCCATCTAGTACAGATACTTCTTCTTTTTTGTTTGTCTCGGGGTTTTTATAAACTATTGAATATGTATTTAAATTTATTTCGTCTATATGAACTTGTAATACTTTATGAGTTTCGGGACTTATAGGAAGGATTGGACTATAACTCTGCTGTCGTTCTTCACGCAGTGATGGGAGCATTATATCCATTATTTTATCGAAACTTTCTAAAACCCTTTTTAAACATTCATTAAATACTCCAGACTTATACAACTGAGTTGAGCTTTTAAATTCATACTCAAAGTCGAATGAATTTAAAAACCGTATAAGCATCGCATTGTTATGCTCTGCAAAACTGTCATACTCGCCGAATGGATCGGGAACCGATGTAAGTGGATAATCAATATAATTCGCCAGCATTTCCTGATTTGGCACATTAGTTGGAACTTTTCTAAACCCATCCATATCGTCTGAAAATACATATAATTTTGCAGGAACATCTGACATTCTTTTAAACGCATTCATTATCATTGTCGTTCTAAAAACTTCGCCAAATGTTCCTATATGAGGAAGTCCGGAAGGACCATATCCTGTCTCAAAAATCATTTCTTTTTTGTTGTTTTTTTGTTGTCTGTTAATAACTTTCCTAGCTTCCTCAAATGACCAAGATTTGGCTCCTGTAATATTAACAAGTGGGTCTGAATTAGATTTTGAACTCATAAGATAGCAAAATGAAATCTTAACTGAGTTATGGTATCACGCAGAGACCAGATCATAAAGGATTGTTTTTTTACCAGATTTGTGATTTTAGACTAGCTGAACAGACAAATGGCTAAATACGAACAAATAACAGTTGGCACAGTAGCCACAATGTCATCAATCATTATTCCGAAACCACACAAGGCTTGTTTCCTCTTGAAATATCTTTCAACTCTGTTAATAGGGTATGGTTTCCATATATCAAACAATCTAAAAAAGACAAAAGTTAATACATATATGTAAGCCGTGTATTGTATTAGCAATAGCATAACTGCATTGCATAAAAATACTGCACAGACTTCATCTATAACAACATAATGGGGATCTAAATCTTTAAAGTGCAGGCACTCAGACACATATTTTTGACACGCCCATATCCCGACCATAAACGACATTAGCGCAATTATAAAAAATAGATAAGATTCTTTAGGTAGGAAGTAAGAAAGAAGCATTGCAACGGCAGATCCTACTGTTCCTGGCATTTTTCTTGATATAACTCCAGAACCGAAAAACGTAACAATATGCTTTATAAACGTTTCCATTGTGTCCCTGTCAGAGTATCTTCAAGCACTATACCACTTTCTAAAAGTTTTTTACGTATTTCGTCAGCTAACGCATAATTTTTATTTTGTTTTGCTTGTGTACGTTTTGCTATTTCTCCATTTATATATTTTTCATCAAGGGCTAGTCCTTCGGTTGTTTTAAACCATTTCTTTGGCTCAACGTATAGCAAACCTAATAATGAACGAGTTGTATTTATAAAAGTTGGAATTAATTCGGTTTGCCCGCGATTAATACAATTAACAATGTCAGATAATCTAGCTATTGCCATAGGAGTGTTTAAATCACTATATAACGCGTTTAACACTTTCTCGTCAATATCGTTTCCGCAATTATTGGTATTTTTTATAGCTGTATACCACCTATTGAGGATATTTTTAGCTTCAATTAAAAGGTTTTTAGTAAAATCAATAGGACTCCTATAATGCGTCATTAATAATGCTAAGCGTATTGCTTCTCCCGGAAACTCAGCCAATAGTTCATTAACTGTATAGAAGTTACTAAGTGATTTTGACATTTTTGTACCATTTACTGTTACATGTCCGTTGTGTATCCAGTATTTTGCTGGTATTTTACTATTTGCAGAATATGATTGAGCTATCTCGTTTTCATGATGTGGAAAAATTAGATCACATCCACCACCATGAATATCAAATTGTTCTCCTAAATACTTATATGACATAGCTGAACATTCTATATGCCACCCAGGGCGTCCCTTCCCCCATGGGCTATTCCAACCTACAGGGAAACTATCATCGGACGGTTTCCATAAAACAAAGTCTGCATTATTTCTTTTATTCTCTGAAATTTTAATTCTCGCTCCACTTATTCGTTCATTTACATTTGATAATTGCCCGTACTTATCAAATCTTCCTGTATCAAAATATACGTGACCATTTGCTTCATATGCATATCCGCTGGCTATTATTTTATGTATAAATTCAATAATTTCGGGAATATGTTCGGTAGCGTGAGGCTCGACACTGACGGGTAACACATTGAGTAATGACATATCAGAGTGATATAGCTTTGTCGTTTCATCAGTAAGGGTTTTTATATTAATGTGTTTTTCTTTTGATGCTTTGTAAATTTTGTCGTCTATATCTGTTATATTTCGAATATATGTTACCTTTTTGTATTTATATTTCAGCAGTCTATATAAAACATCAAAAATTACTGCCGGTCGTGCATTCCCTATATGAGGTCGATCGTACACTGTTGGACCACACACATACATCCGAACGTTATCATTGTCGATTGGTATAAATTCTTCTAACCGACGTGTCAGTGAATTATAGAGTTTAATCATTATTTTTGTTAACAATCATTTATACTGTAGATTTTAGCATTGCAGTATCAATTTGATATTGGAACATCAGTAATGCTTTTATAACTTTTCCCATTTTGAATAATCAATGGTAAATCAAGGTTTTTATTAGGACAAAAAGGCTTTAATGTTTCTACTATATTTCTATACCAATCCATTACTGCTTTTTCATAATAGGCGTCCATATCAGGGTAAGCTGATACTATTTTTTCATCAGAAAAACCAAAAGCCGAAGCAACTGTCTGATATTTTATCATTTCAGGATCCGTTGCAGAGCCTTTGTATAGTTTCTGTTGCTCTTCAGTTGGTTTAATATTTTTCACTGTAGCTATTGCACGTCTGACATAGTTTAAATAAATCATGTAATAACCATTTGCATCTTTTGCTTCGCTTTGGATTATTTTCATAACAAATAAATCTTTTGCTGATACAGGTAACAACCGTATACGAATAAAGCAATTTCGAGAATTCTTATCTAAAAAATCTTGCAAATCTTTGACTAAAAAACTTCCGCAATGTAAACAGGATGGAGCAACATATATATCAATCCTTTGTGTGTCATTGTTATAAATTTCATTGCCTAACGTCAGATCTAGAATTGCATGTACATTTATTTGTGATTTATCAGAATTCTTATAAGCTGGCTTCTTATGTAAAACATCCTGTTGAGAGGTAGTGTTCTGTTGTAAGTCGCTTGGCGAAACATTTTCATTCTTTGTTTTGTCACAATCTTTGTCGCCCTCTTGATATAATTCATCACCGTTTTGTTCAATCACACGATTGTCGTTGTTACTGTCTTCTAGCGTCAATACTTCGCTATACGTAGTGCTGAACATGTTTAGTAAATATAGTATACACACTCTTTTCATAAATCTTATGTATTTCATTACTTTATACAAAGTTAACACGAACAGTTTAATTACCAGTTAAATTTGATAATTAATCACACCCTTGTCACATTGTATAATACTACTCGGAATGACTGTATTGCGGTAGAGAATGGGCGTTATATTTTACGGTAGTGATACAAAACTTAACTTACAGAAAGCATACGAACATGCAATACAGTATATGGATTACAGTAATGTTTTTCATATAAGAGCTAATACTCATCCTGATTTTATGTTTATTGAAAAATCTGAAGATGAGAGCCAAATATCAATTGATGTTGCACGACAAATAAACGAATTTGCTTATAAAAAAGCTATCGTTGCCAAAAAAAAAGCAATAATAATTAATAACATAGAAGATTTATCAATTGCCGCATCGAACTCATTGCTAAAAACACTTGAAGAACCTCCTACCGATGTTGAATTTATATTGACAACAAGATGTTTATCTTTTGTATTGTCTACTATAAAATCAAGGTGTTCAAAAATTAAAGTTTCAAAGCCTCATAAAGATTATAAAAACGTAAAGGAGTTTGTTAAGTACAACATTAATGATGTACCTGATGTTGTTTGTGATGCTGTAATTGAGTATCTCGAAAATGGCAAAACATTGAATGTTTCTTTTGCAAAAGACAATGCAGAAAATGTTTTTTATTTTATAGATATAGCTATGCATTTTATTTCATATAATAAAAATCCTAACAACGCTTATAAGGTTCTGCTCTTACAAGAATTGAGGAACATAGCGAAAAACACGTATCCTGATAAACAAAGTTTGTTATTATCAGCGATGGATATAGCAATAAATGGGATTTAATTGTGGATATAAATAAGATAAAAGTTATTGTTGTTGGAGCGACCGGTCTTGTTGGTCGTGAAATGTTAAAAATACTTTCTGAAATAAATTTTCCTATCGAAAACGTATCTGGAGCTGCATCCGCATATTCGGAGTGTTGTCGCATTAATTACGGGGAAAATCATGAAGTGGTTGTCCAAGACTTGGGAAAAGTCAACTTTAAAGACTATGACGTTGCTTTGTTTTCTGCTGGATCTGATATTTCGGAAAAGTACGTACCTAAAGCAATCGATGCTGGATGTTATGTAATTGATAATACGTCATTTTTTCGTATGCGTTCTGATGTTCCTCTAGTTATCCCGGAAATAAATATCGATGCTGTAGGTAGCTCAAAGTTAATAGCAAACCCAAATTGCTCAACAATTCAAGCTGTATTACCGCTAAAACCTTTACATGATTTATTTAAATTAAAAGATGTTGTTTTTTCGACTTACCAGTCAGCAAGTGGAGCAGGCAAAGATGGCATTCGAGAACTTGAAGAGCAATTTAATGCTTTTAATGAAAAAAAGCATATTGAATGTAATATATTTCAACATCAATTGGCTTACAATGTAATCCCTATTATAGGTAGTACTGATGTGTCGAATTACACAGTAGAAGAATTAAAAATGATTAATGAAACAAAAAAAATCCTGTCTCTTCCTGATATTTCTGTAACAGCAACATGTGTAAGAGTTCCCGTTATAGTTAGTCACGCTGTATCAGTTACAGCATACTTCAAATATACAGTTAATATGTATGAGGCATTGCTTGCATTGTCAAAGCATCCTGGAATAAGTTTTTCAGATAAACATATTACTCCAATTGATGTTGTCGGGAAAAATGATGTTTTTGTCACTAGACTGCGTCAAGTGCCAGAGCCTGGTAATGGAATAACATTCTGGTGTGTAGCCGACAACCTTCGTAAAGGGGCCGCACTCAACGCTGTTCAAATATTACAGAAGCTTTGCGAGTAAGTGAGCACAATATATATTCACTATCCTTTTTGTCTTTCTAAATGTTACTATTGCGATTTCAATAGTATTGCGTGTAAAGCGCCGAGCGCAATGCCGTATTTACCTTTGTATATCAATGTATTAAATGCGTTTAATGAGCAATTTTATAAAGGTGAGGACGTTACCAGCATATATTTTGGAGGGGGAACACCATCTTTACTATCTGTTGAGTTTATAGAAAAACTATTATTTCATATTTACAATGTATTCAATATTGCTTACGATGCGGAAATTACACTTGAGGCAAACCCCAAAACAATTAACAAAAATAAAGCCGAGTGTTTTAAAAACGCGGGAGTAAATCGTTTATCTATAGGCGCGCAATCTCTTATAGATGCTGATTTAAAAATGTTAGGACGTATTCATAACACATATGATGCATTAATGTGCGTATATGAGATGTGTAGCATATTTAACAACGTTTCTATTGATTTAATATACAACCGTCCTGCTCAAAATATAAAAGATTGGGAAAAGGAACTTAACGAAGCATTAAACCTCCCGGTTCAACATATATCATTGTATGAGCTTATTGTTGAAAACAATACATATATAAAGCACCTAATTGATAAAGGATTTTTATGTGAGCCATTAGCATCAGATGAATTTTTAAGAAAAACATTTGAAATTACGAAAAATAATAATTTTGAAATGTATGAAGTATCGAATTTTGCTAAGTGTTGTAAACAGCATGAACCATTGTATAGTCGACATAATCTATCATACTGGAATTACGAAGACTACTATGGTGTTGGAGCTGGAGCTCATTCAAGGATACATAATTCAGAAAATAGAAAATGTGCAATAGCTCAGTGTTATGATGTATCACAATGGTGTAATTGGGCGAAAAATCCAATATTCGAAATTGAAGAGCTATCAGGAGAGGATATATATATTGAAAAATTATTGATGGGATTAAGAACAAAATTTGGCATAAGTATAAATGATCTTGACAATAAAGCGCTTGAAAAGCACAATTTTAACAAAAAAATACAACAGTTAGTCGAAAGTAACTATATTATTTCCGATAAAAATCGCGTAATTCTTACAACCGAAGGTTTGTTACGACTGAACATGATATTAAGCTTTCTTATAGCATAATTGTTACTACGTGTTAACCTGATACTGGTATTAAAGAGAGGAAAATAAAATATGGAAAATAGGAAAATTTTAATAGGAAATGATGACGGGATACTAGCCCCAGGAATTGAATTGTTAGAACAGGTTGCATCTGAGTTTTCTAGCGATATAACAGTAATAGCTCCAGAAACAAACAGAAGTGCAATGTCACATAGCGTAACCCTTTTATCTCCATTACGTGTTAATAAGATAAAACATAAACACTATGCAGTAGCGGGTACTCCAGTTGATTGTATGTTATTTGGGCTTAGATACTTGTTTGATGAAAGTAACTTACCAAATTTAGTATTGTCAGGTATCAATAATGATTTAAATATTGCTGAAGATGTTATATATTCCGGAACAGTTGCAGTGGCGAGAGAGGCGGCACTTTTTGGAATTCCATCTATTGCGTTTAGTCAACAGAGGTGTCCAGATAAATCGATTCGGTGGGATGTAGCAACTCGGTATACCCCTATTGTTTTAAATAAAATAATCAATTCATATGCGTTTAAACGTGGAGAATACTTGTGTGTTAATTTCCCAGCAGTAGATGTCAATGATGTTAAAGGTATTAAGGTTGTTCCGCACGGTATACGTACCATAAAGGACAGAATGATAAAGGGTATTGATCCTAGGAATTGCCCATATTATTGGCTTGATGTTGGTATGTACTACTATGATAGGGCATCAAATGAGTACACAGATAACTGTGCTATTGATGATGGATATATAACAATAGTGCCTTTAACTGTTAATATGACAAATAATAGCTCTCTAAGCACTTTAAGGGATATGTGCGATGAAGAATATAAATAAGGTTTTTATATCAATATCTATTGGCTGCGTATTAACTTCATGTAGCACCAACCAAGTTGACAGAGAAGAAACGCCAGTTGAGTTACGACAACGTCATGTAGTGCAATCTGAAAATCTATATTGTGTACAGAATGGGGACACAGTTGGTTCTATAGCTATTGCCCATGGAGTAAAGAGAGGAGAGCTTATCAGTGCAAATAATTTGCTGCCCCCATATGAGCTATATCCCGGTCAACGATTGATAATTCCGACATCTTTTAAGCAACAAAATATTGATGCGGAAAGCCTCAATTCAGCACAGGATAAAGGTCTTAAATCAAATTTAAATACACAAAACTCTAAATTTAACATTGTACAAAAAGGAGGGCTTGAAATTGAATATGGTGAACAAACGGCGGTTAAAAATACAAATGACAACAAGCAAGAGCAAGAAGAATCAGAACCTGAATACCCGAATTTGCTGAACGAAAGATCTGTTATTGATCTAAGTGCTTCCCAAGAGTTGGTTGAAGTTGATGAAGCTCCGATTTCAACGGCAACGTATGTGTGGCCCGTAGCAAATGGTCGCGCCCGGATTACTAAAGCATTTGATGCTAAATCTGGAAATATATTAATTTCAACACCTGGTCGTACTCCTGTAAAAGCTGTTGCTGACGGTATCGTTAAAATGGCAGGAAAGTCAGGGAATGAACAACTTGTACGTTTTGGAAACATGATAGTTATTCAACACAAAGATTTAGAGAAAGTTTCAATATACGCAAACGTTATAGATCTTAAAGTTAAGTCAGGACAAAAGGTATCCGCAGGGGATCTTATAGCATCCGTTTCTCAATCAGGAATAAGGGGTATGACTACAAACCCTGTATTGTATTTTGAACTCGACAAAACAACGAGCGGTAAGAAACGCCAGCCAGTTAATCCTTGCGACGTATTGCCGTAGTGGATTGAATGTTAATAGTTTTGATGTTGTAAATATAAACAGTTATAAACAAAGATGACGAAGATGACTAAAATAGAAGAATTAATAAAAAAGTACTGTCCTAATGGGGTGGAATACAGGAATCTTGAACATTGTTGTCGAATATTAGACAGCAAACGCAAACCTGTTACGAAAGGTAATCGGAAGACTGGTATATATCCATATTACGGGGCAAATGGCATTCAGGATTATGTTGCGGATTATATTTTTGACGGGAATTATGTTCTTGTTGGGGAAGATGGTAGTGTAATAACCGAAAATTACACACCGGTTGTTACTTGGGCTAGTGGAAAGATATGGGTAAACAATCACGCACATATAATTGAAGGAATACCAGGAGTTATACTCCGTTATTTATTCTACTTTCTTCAGACTATTAATATAAAAAACCTCGTACATGGCAATATACCAAAACTAAATCAAAGTGATTTTCGTGCTTTATCAATAGCTATTCCCCCTCTGCCAGTACAGCAAGAGATAGTAAGGATATTGGATAAGTTTACAGAACTTACTAAAGAACTTACTAAAAGAAAACAACAGTATCAATGGTATCGTGATAGTCTTTTAACATTTGATAATCCTTGTAGCTATATTAAAAAACT
>CACZTP010000016.1 GCA_902784055.1 uncultured Pseudomonadota bacterium | reverse complement strand
CCTGTGGTGAGAACAATTTTAATCTTTCAGATGCGAGAGCAAAGCTACACCCATCTTTTATAAGATCTTCCAATCTTGAATACTGGCTAAATTCTGGATGTTTTGTTATGCATTTTATCGCATCAATTGTAGATGAGGACTGTAGTTTCTTACGATAAATGTGTAAAAATAAAAATGAAAAATGGAAATCTCCTTTATACAATATCAAGAAATATAAGTCCCAAATAGTTGAACGATTAAAGTACAGATATGGTACCTGTTAAAATCTTAAAGCATCGACTGGGTTTAACGCCGATGCTTTTTTTGCTGGGTATATTGTTGCCAAAAAACACATCAACAAAGAAAAAATAGCTATAAATAGTATCTCCACCGGATTTATTTTGACAGGAAGTTGTGATAAAAAATAAACTTCTTCACTAAATAGTTCGTTCCCAGTTAATTTTTCTAAAAAGTTTTTTATTTTTTCAATATTTAATGAAACTGCAAGACCAAGAGCTAACCCCAACCCAGTACCGAACACTCCTATAGTAGATCCTATATAGAGAAATATTTTTAATATTGAATGCTTAGTCATTCCTACAGTCCTGAGAATTGCTATATCTCGTGTTTTATTACTTGTAAGCATTGTTAAACCTGAAATTATATTAAAAGCTGCGACTAATATAATAATGCTTAAAATCAAACTCATTACATTTTTTTCAACAACTACGGCATGAAAAATGCCGGCATCTGCATGTTGCCAATCTAAAATGCGTAAATTTCTAGGAAGTGTTTTTAATAATTCCGATGTTACTCTATTGACGCTTACATCCTCCCTAACAAAAAGTTCAAATTTTGAAATTTTGCCATTAATATTAAAAAAGTCCTGAGCAGTACTTAACGGCATTAGAATCACATTTTTATCGTAATCATTCATACCAGCTTCAAAAATACCAGCAACTTTAAATTCTTCCTCTTTCGGAACTGTTCCGAATGCAGTTATTAAACCGTCAGGAATTAAGCATCTAACTGTATCGCCTAACTTTAACGCCATCGTTTCAGCCAGACGTGTACCTATAAAAACAACATTCTCATAAAAATTTGATATATTTCCTGATTTTATATTCGATGCAATTATTTTTTTTTGCTTCAAATCTTCAATAGAAATACCGTTGACTACAATGCCTCGAGCATTATCTTGCGCTAAAAGTATAGTCTGTTTATCAACCGTTGCTATTATTGCTGATAAGTTTCTATTCTTTTGTAATATTCTTCTTATCCCGTTGTAATTCGCAATACCTGTATCGCCATATGTGGAAACTTCAATATGCCCATTCATTCCGACTATTTTGTCTAACAATTCAGACCTGAACCCATTCATAACTGAAGTAACTATTATTAATGTTGCAACACCTAAGGCTATTCCTAAGAATGAAAACCAGGTAACTACTTTTGTAAAACCCGATCCCTTTAAATACCGTAACCCTATAAATGATGTAATCATTCGCAATTACTGAATTTTATATTCTTGCGATGTTTCCAGAAAACTGGAAAACCTAGCACCAAAAATATGCACAAAACAACAAACGAGGCTAACAAATCTTGATATAAAGTAAATATACAAAATAGTACAGCAAACTGACTTAATAAGATCATTTTTATTCGTTTATTTTTATCCGGATACCACCTTTTTATCATTTTCATATATGATATACAGCACACTAAGTATACAAATATAAATATACTTACTAACAAATCTATTAACCTATCAATTCCATGTTGCATGCAATTTATTTCCGATAACACGATGAAAGGTATCATACCAAAAGCTGAGATCCATAACGAAAAAACGGGAGCGTCAGACTTATTAGTTCTAGCAAATATCTTTGGAAACAATCCATCAGATACAGCTCCGTACGCTATTTGACTGCTTGTTAATGTCCATGCGTTAAGCGTACCTATACATACTATAATTGCCATTATTGATATGGCAATATCGCTGTATTTTGGAAAAATTTTACCCATAGCAATAGCATAAGGAGCACATGTATTTGTTAAAACATCAAACCCAGTAACTCCTATCACAGAAACAGTATTTATTACGTAGATTAGGGCAACACACGACGTTCCCAATACTATAGCTCGTGGAATAGTTTTTGATGGGTTTCTTACGCTCTCGGCTGGGGTTGTAGCACATTCGACACCTATAAATCCCCAAAAGGTCAAAAGAGCTGTTTTCGATATCACACTTAACAAATCAGTATTACCCGCAACATCCTTCATTGAGAAATTAAAATAAGAAGGTTCAAAAAAGAAAAAGAATATAACTGGCAAGACTATAAGTGGTATAACTTTAAGTACTGTCAATATCGTTTCTATAATCCCAGAAAATTTTACTCCAATCACGTTTATGTAAGTAACTACGAATAATATCATTAACTCAATGCTTATACATTCAAACGTCGTAAGAGTACCGGTAATAGCTTTCAGGTAGTTAACAGCTGTGACTAGAAGTACAGAACTACTAGACCATGAAATTATCCAATATATCCACGCCGTAAAAAATGATGCTGTTTTCCCAAATGCCTCACCTACATAAACATGAGGACCTCCATTTTTAGGTAAATGTGATGCAAGTTCTGCGAAAATAAGCGCTAGAGCTATAGCACCAGAAACTGATACGCCCCAACCTAATAACCCTATTGTTTTAAATGGAGCCAGGACGGACGGGAGAACAAAAGCACCCGATCCTATTTGACTACCTATTACTATTGAAACTAGAGCTAAAAAGCCAAGCCCCTTCTTTCGCATTTTTATTAATTTTTTTCGACTTCTGATGGCTCATATTTTATGGAAATAGCTTTGCGTTGCTCTTTTAATAAATTTTTTGCCATATCCATGAATTCATCAAAAGTAATTTTATCAACTACGCTGATTATATCACTAATTTCATTTACCGAGTGCCCTAAAATAAGCATTTCTGTTACAAGAAACCAGTTCATGCTATCAGGATTGTCCTTCATTTTCTGATATTGAAGTCTGGCACTTGTTTTTGCTTTTTCAAACCTTTCTTTTATTGAAGATGGATTTTTTTGTTCCAAGAAATCATTAATTGTTTTGAAAACCTTTGTTTTCAATTCTTCAAAATCAACATCGTTCGTTTTTAGTGTCATATCTATTTGCCAAGGAATTGCATCGTATGCACGTTTATCAATATATCCTGTAATGTTGTACGCCAACTCCAGTTTGTTATTTATCTTTTCATTAACAATTGAATTTTCTCCGCTAAATAACACATCGTTTATAATCGATGCTATTGCTTCTTGTTTTATACTTTCGATTTTCTTGCGTGGAATTTTATATACTATAGTCAGCTTCTTTTGTTTTATTTGAGGGTTTCTATATGTTATTTCACTTGATACATCTATATCTGTAGGATCAATAACTCTATTTCGTTCAATATCTTTGCCACGCTTTATATGCCCAAAGTTACGTTTACATGCATCAACAGCCTCCTGTAAAGTAATATCTCCTACAAATAAAGCAATTGCATTATTTGGAATATAATATTTTTTATAATGTTCTTCAAGCCTTTTATATGCGCATGCTTTTATTTGATCTGGATAACCTATTGTTTCATATGAATAATTGGAGTACAGGTAAAAGTTTTTTAGAATTAATTCATGTATGTATTTTGTATACGGATCCGCGTCTATTCTCATTTCGCGTTCCGCAAGGATCACATTCGTTTCGTCGAGTACAGTGTCTTCTAAAAATTTTGCATTGCTCATACGTTCGCTTTCCATTCTTAAATCAGCATCTAAAAATGCTTTATTACAATGCTGTGTGTAAAAAGTTATGTCATCACATGTGAATGCATTTGTATATTTATTGAAAGTACTTAAGAAATGATCCATTTTTCCAGCTGGAATATTTTTACTTTCTTTAAATGCCATATGCTCTAGAAAGTGTGATGCACCAACTATATCACGTGGATCGTCCGCGGCTCCGACAAGATATCCGACACCAAAATAGACCGCATCTTTACTTGCTGGCATATTGCACACGACAATTCGTAAACCATTTTCAAGAACGGCTTCCTCTATAGGAAAAGCCGTCTCCGATTTGGCAATATTAGTATCTGTTTTTGTGCCAGATTGCGGAGTCGCTTTCCTTTCTTCTGAGATATTAGGTTGCTCGCCCTTTTGCGCAGTATTGGAATCGGCTTTGGCAACTTGTTCAACAGTTTTACCGCAACTTACAACAACAATCTTTGATGGATCAAACACCTTTTTTAAAGCTTTGTTTACATCTTCAATAGTTAGTTTTGAATATTTTTCAAAATGTTCGTTAATTGTAGAAATGGTCGCCCCCTGTGAACGACGTCCGACTACATAAGAAAGTATTGCTGCTGGACAATCAAGTACATAAGACGATACAATTCCAACCTTATCGTCCGATAATTCTTTTTCAGTAATTCCTTTATCGTGTAAATCTTGGAGTTGTTTTACTATTCCAGCTATAACGGCTTGAATATATTGAGGACTTGTTTTTGCCCAACCGTACAGATAAACTTGCAAATCATTGATATCTATTGATGTGCGTATTCCATACACCAAGTGTTGCGTCTCTCTTATATCCCTAAATAATCTAGACGTAAGTCCGTTATTACCCCATATACGATTTGCTGTATATATAGCAAATCGATCTTCATCAGTTAAGGTGACACCCGGTAACGCAAAACAAATAGTTGTATTTGGATTATCCAGCTCTACATGTTCGTATTTTGATTGCTCTGTTTTAAGTGCAGTTTTCTGTTCTCCACCTTTGAAATCATTGTGTCTGTTCTTTATGGAAGCAAAAACTTTGTTTAATTCTGTCGTAAGTAGCTCAATCGAAATATTTCCCACAACTGTGATCTCGGCATTTCTAGGATCAAACAAAGTTTTATAACATTTTATAACGTCATTTCTTGTGTATGTTGGGATTGCTCTTAAAGATGCATTAAGTGAGTAGTCGTATTCTGGAATTGAAACGAGATTTGATAGTTTTTCATTTGCCATCTTTTGTGTATCGGCTTTTGCTTGTTTTAATTCACTTATGCGTTCAAGTTTTTTCTGTTCAATTGTGCTTTCCGTCAAATTTGATTGAGTTAATAGCTCACTCAGCATAGACAATGCCAAACAATAATGTTCTTTTAAACAGGAAATTGAAACAACACAGTTATCGTCTGTTTCATAAACGTTCATTGAGATAGCTTTGTCTTCCAACGCTTGGCTAAATCCGCCCTGCCCGTAACTTCCTACGTTATCTGTAAGGCTTTGTATCAACATTCTTAGTAAACTGGGTTGTTTATAAAAGCTCCTATAACCTTCGTTTCTAAAGGTTATGTTTATACATACAGTACTCCCCTCTGTTTTTACAAACCATACAGGCTTTTCGAAGTTTGATTTTACTTCAATAACATTTGGCTTTTCGCACTTTGAAATATCTATGTGTTGAAATTCTTCAAATTTAAAATCTTCCGGTGTAAAACCATTTGCTTTTTTCGTATCCATAATCTTTTCCTTTCCTTTCTCAATTCCCTTTACGACGCTATCCTTTGCCTTAGTTAAGGCTGATTTAACTTTGTTGGAACCTGCCTTTATCGCTTTTGTTACCTTCTCTGTTTTTGATATGTCGTTTACATTTTCACAGTGTCCCAATGTTGTATAGAACGCGGTACACATAGAAAAGAGCAATACCTTAAATTTAGATCGATTCATAAATTAAGCAGTTGTTAACCCCATGCATCAAGTTTAACAAATCAACGCAATCCAAATTCTTCTTTGGCTTTTGTAAACAATTTAAAGAAATTATTTGTTGTAATTTCTGCTAAATATTCTAAAGTGCAATCCCGCTGTTCTGCTACACAATCGGCTACATATTTAACAAATCCAGGCTCGTTAACCCGTATTTTTCTTTTGGGCTCGGGAGTAAGATATGGGGCATCAGTTTCAACCAAAATCCTATCATCTGGAACATATTTCGCGACTTTTCGTAAATCTTCGCTTTTTTTAAAAGTTACTATTCCTGAAAATGATATGTAATATCCATCGTTTACTGCTCTTTTTGCACTTTCTAAAGTATCAGTAAAGCAATGGAATACTGCAGGTAAATTAAAGTGTTTTAAAATCGCAAATAAATCATCGTTTAAACTTTCTCTTAAATGTAAAATCAGTGGCAAGTTAACATCCTGTGCAAGTTGTAGCATTTCCTCAAATAATTTCCATTGTAGATTTCTTGGGGTATCGTCGTAAAAGTATTCTAGACCAACTTCACCTATTGCTACTATTCTTGGATGTTCTTGAACAAGCGTTTTCATTTCGTCAACATTATACCCGTTTTTATACTCGCAAGGATGGATACCAACAGCACAAACTACATTATTATATTTTTCAGCTATTTCAATGTTCTTCAACATTGTTTGAGAGTTAACGCCAGCTGATAAAAAGTAATCAACACCCATTGATTTAGCGTTAGCTAAGACCTCATCAATCCGATCATATATTCTATCGTAAAAAAGGTGACAATGACTATCTATAAGCATTTTATTCCCAAAACGATTAGTCTACACACTTAATGTTACCGTATGCAACTCTAACTACACAATCAGCGCAATAGAGCCTCTTTAAAAACTTCATCAACTGTTTCCACACATTGAATTGTTAAATCGGTTTTTAATACATCAGGCAATTCTGATATATCTTTTTCATTTTCCTTGGGTATCAAGACTTTTTTAATACCACTTCTCCGCGCAGCAAGTAATTTTTCCTTAAGTCCACCTATAGCTAAAACTTTACCTGTAAGTGTTATTTCGCCAGTCATTGCTATGTCTGGTTTTACCTTTATATTAGTCATTGCTGAAACTATAGCGGTGCATATAGTTACACCAGCACTAGGACCGTCTTTTGGAACAGCACCTTCGGGAGCATGTATATGAATATCGCATTTTGAAAATTCTTCTTCGTCTATTTTAAATTCTTCATGTTTTGACTTAACAAGACTATATGCAGCCTTCATACTTTCCTGCATTACTTCGCCAAGTTTTCCTGTTGTTATAAGTTGACCAGAACCAGGAAGTTTTAAAGCTTCAATACTCAATACATCTCCTCCCGTCTCAGTCCATGCAAGCCCCATCACAACACCAACAGTCGGATTTTTTAACGCCATCGTATCTATGTACTTGACGGCACCCAAAAAGCCTTCAAGGTTATCTTCAGTTACAGTAATCGGAGCTTTTGTTTTGCCTAATTCTAACTGTAAAACGGATTTTCTGGCTATTTTTGCAATATTACGTTCTAAACTACGAACTCCGGATTCCATTGTATAATTTCGAATTATTTTCTTTATTGAGTTATAATTTATTTTTAACTCGTTTTTCTTCAATCCATTCTCAGAAAGTTGTTTAGGCAATATAAACTGTTTTGCTATTTCTAGTTTTTCTTCTTCTGTGTATCCGCTAAGCTGTATTACTTCCATTCTGTCAATTAAAGGTAAAGGAATTTCAAAACTGTTTGAAGTCGCTATAAACATGACTTCTGATAAATCATATGGGATCTCAATATAGTTATCTGTGAAAGTATTATTTTGCTCCGGATCTAAAACTTCCAAAAGAGCAGATAAAGGATCTCCGCGACCGTCATCACCCATTTTGTCTATTTCATCTAGCATAATCACAGGATTTCTTACAGGAACTCGTTTAATAGCCTGTATTATTTTTCCCGGCATAGCACCAACATACGTTCTTCTATGACCGCGAATTTCTGCTTCATCACATACTCCACCTAGAGCTATGCGAACAAAAGGACGATTTATAGCCGATGCAATAGCTTTACCAAGGGATGTTTTCCCCACGCCTGGAGGACCGACAAAGCATAAAATTTGAGCTTTCATCTTCTCTTTCTTTGAAAGACGTTTGTTTACAGCTATATATTCCAAGATTCGGTCTTTCACTTTATCTAATCCATAGTGACCGCTATTGAGTGTTTCTGAAGCAAAAGACATTGAAATCTCTGAATGATCTGCCTCCCAAGGCAATGCAATAAGATATTCTATGTACGACTTTATTACTGACGCTTCTTGCGCGAGAGGTGGCAAGTTGCGGAGTTTTTTTAGTTCGCTAAAGGCTTTTTCTTTAGCTTCTTTTGTCATTTTTCGGGAATTTATTTCTTTCTCTAATTTGTCAAATTCTGATGCTTGCTCTTCATCTCGACCTAATTCTTTATTTATCGCTTTCAGTTGTTCATTGAGATAATACTCTTTTTGATTTTTTTCAACTTGTTTTTTTACACGATTTTTTATTCTCTTCTCAAGAACGGTTAATTCTGATTGATCAATAATTAAATATAAAGTCTTTTCTATTCGTTTTTTTAAATCAACTGTTTCTAACAATTCCTGGTATTCCGACAACTTCAACGGTAAATAGGATGCAATACAATCACATAATTTTTCAGGATCATCAATACCTGATATTGTGTGTAAGGTATCAGACGGAACGTTTCGGTTTTGTTTACAGAACTGTTCAAAAGTTGATTTAAGTGCTTTTGTCATTCCATCAATAACTCTTTCGTTTTTTATGCGAGTTTTTAATTCAGTTACGTTAGCTAGTATGACACTGTCTTTTATTTTTATTGATTTTAATGATGCTCGTCTTAATCCACCAGCTAGTATTTTTATAGTTCCATCGCTCAAGCTCATAAGGTGATATATGCGCGCTATAGTACCTACTTCAAATAAATCTGATTGTGATACTTCATCAATATTGGCATCATGTTGAGCAATTATAAAAACCTCTTTATCATTCTCATAGGCTTCATTAGCTGCGTTTATAAATTTACTTCTACCTATAAATAACGGTTCAACCACTTCTGGAAATATCACGCTGTCTCGCAACGCTATAAGTGGTAAAGATTGGATATGTGCCATTACGGTATTAATCAATGATATACTTGTTAAGTGTAAATCAGCTTCGTCTCAATTTTCAAACTCTGAACTAAAAACCTGCAATAGTATAATTCCATTTTTATTTGCATATTCTTTTAATATTGTAATTTCATCGGATGTTATAGGATCTACTATTACAAAACGCTTTGGTACTATCCCTTTAGCATCAAGAGAATGAAGTATTGACGATATATCAGATGATAAACCTAATGATTGAATTTGAAAGCTGTTACTGTAATTAGTTTCTTCCGTTGATATAACACCTATCGGGTTAAATCTTGATGTTCCAAATCTGTTTTTTGATACTAGATCCGATATGTGTTTGGGACTTCCTACAAGAATATCCGAGGCTCTGCGTATAGTTGTTTTCCTTGAAAAAATGTATTGTGACAACAGTAATACAACAAATACA
Organism: uncultured Pseudomonadota bacterium; assembly: GCA_902784055.1. Classification (GTDB taxonomy): domain Bacteria; phylum Pseudomonadota; class Alphaproteobacteria; order RUG11792; family RUG11792; genus RUG14087. The sequence continues at coordinate 22,780 of CACZTP010000016.1, read as the reverse complement.
AAAAAGTCGATAAACATTATCGACGACGATAAGCATTTTTGTCTATCGGCGAACATTATAAGCGGGTATGCTATTGCATTTGTAATAGCAACGCTTATAAATATTTTTTTTATAGTTGTATTTGAAAAATTTTGCCGATCTCTTGTTATAACTCCTGTTTTAATAAACACTGCTCCTGTTATTAGTGAGTAGATCAGTCCGTTTAATAGCAATGATACACGGGAATACTCAAATATTCCGCACCCCATCCTCATTATTGTTGATATTATCAATGCCACGAATGCTGTAGTAGCGTCTGCTATTGCTCCCAATTTATCACTACAAAAATCTAATCTCCTTACTCTCTCGTTTAGTTCTTGCGTAACGCCCTTTATTTTGTTAAAAAAAGATTTTGTCGACATTTTTCGCCGGATACGACAAGCATCTCTACATACACTCTTAAAATTTCGTCTACTTAATTTAATCAAAATACGTTCCTTTTCCCCATACCTGAGTTTAATAATAACAAGGTTGGGGCTTACCAAGCTTACGTATCGAGAAAACTGCGTAACTTTTTAGATCTACTAGGGTGTTTCAATTTTCTTAAAGCTTTTGCTTCTATTTGTCTTATTCGCTCCCTTGTTACAGAAAACTGTTGTCCAACTTCTTCCAATGTATGGTCAGATTGTATTCCTATACCGAAACGTAACCTTAAGACTTTTTCTTCTCTTGGTGTAAGCGTTGCAAGAACTTTATCGGTAGCACTTTTTAAATTATTTTGTATAGCCGTATCAACAGGAATGGGAGTATGTTTATCTTCTATAAAATCTCCAAGATGACTTTCATCTTCATCTCCTATTGGTGTTTCGAGGCTTATTGGATCTTTTGCAACTTTCATAACTTTCCGGACTTTCTCGACGGGCATTGCCAATTTAACAGCTAGTTCTTCGTGTGTTGGCTCGCGACCTAAATCGCTCATCAATTGTTTCGACATCCTTACAAGTTTGTTTATTGTTTCTATCATGTGTACTGGAATACGAATTGTCCTAGCTTGATCTGCTATAGCTCTTGTTATAGCTTGCCTTATCCACCAAGTTGCATATGTTGAAAACTTGTACCCCCTTTTGTATTCAAATTTATCAACCGCTTTCATTAAACCAATATTTCCCTCTTGGATTAAGTCTAAAAATTGCAAACCTCTATTTGTGTACCTTTTAGCTATGGAAATAACAAGTCTTAAGTTTGCTTCGATCATTTCTTTTTTCGCTTGCAACTCTTCACGTTCCGCCTTTTTTATTTTGTAATATATTTTTTTAAACAAAAGATAAGGAATATCAGCATCTTCAGATATGTACGATGCACGAATCATTAGTTCTTGATATAAATCCAGATTGTCATTGACAAGTGCCTTCCAATTACCTGGTTTGTCATAATTCTCGACTGTCTTTAACCACATGGCATCAAGTGGCTGATCAACAAAAGAACCAAGCAAATCGGATTTAGAGATCCCATATCTCTCGCTATATTCAGCAATTTTTCTTTCGATCTCTGTAATTTCCGCAACTCTATTGAAAATGTTTTCCTTTATAACGCTTATCCTTTTATCATTCAAACTCATATCAAAAAAGTTTTGAGTAAGTTTATCGAGAATGTTTTTATATTCTTCATTTTTTTCGAATTTATCGTAATCATATTCGAAAGACTTTTGCATTTCAAAAAGTTGCGAAGATAACTTCATATGGTTTTCAAATTGGCTTAATAGATGTTTTTTAACTTCGTCGTCTCCATTTACATAGTTATCAGCATCTGCATCGTATTCATCTAGATCTGACGCATACATATCATCATCAGTGTTTACGACAATGACATCTCTCAGTAATATAGTATCTTTGCTAACTTTAGCTTCAAGTGTTGCCAATGAATCTGCTACAGGCTTTAGTTCGCATAGAGCCCTTACAAGGGCTGTTTTTGCCTCTTCAATACGCTTAGCAATAGCAACTTCCCCTTCACGGGTAAGGAGGTTTACATGCCCCATTTCTTTAAGATAGAGCTTTACAGGGTCATCCCCTTGTAGATTTATTTCATCATCAAGTGTAGGAATTGCCTCGTCATTGTCACTTCCAGTTTTTTCTTGTTCTGCAAGAAAAGAATCTACTTCATCTGGAGATAAAATTTTTACATTAAGTTCATTGAAATACTGAACAACACTTGCAAATTGTTCTGGATCATACTGATCTGCAGATATTACTTCATTAAGTTCGTCAGTTGTTATGTATCCACGCGATTTATACAATTTAAGTAGCTGAATTACATTTTGATCCTCTTCGATACTTTCTTTTCCAGTACCATCAAGTACATCATGATTTTTTTCGACTATATCGAAATCATCTGTATCAATATTAAACTTAGGCATTCTTACCTCTCTGAACTTGTATAGAATACATTTTTAACGCTTTTAATCGCTCCCATGATTTTTCGCTCCCTGATTTCGCAAATTCTTTTGATGCCATTTCTTGTTCCTTTTTTTCCGCAGGTCTTGAAACGATTTTATCAAAAATAAAAATCCAATCATTAAGTAATTCTTCGTCTGACTGTTCATTTATTTGATAGAATTTACTCCCCGTTGTTCTAATTTCTTCAACTACCCGAGAAAACTTATCCGAAGCAATTACATCAGATGGATCATCACTTTCAACAATAAAATTCCAAAAATTTCTGAGACTTTTGTTACTAAAAGTGATGTATGAAAGTTTTTCAATCATGGAGCTGACGAGAGCGGGTCTCATTACAAGTATGTATGATAACACATACTCACACATGGCGTTTCTCTCTATAACAGATAATTGCTTGTATGCGCTTGCGTTTAATATTTTACGAATAACCCGTTGTGATTTACTATGATTAAGATTATATATACTTGATCTAATTTTTGATTTATATAGTCTTCGGATCGTATTATCTGGAATTGTTTCCAAATCTTTAAATATCTTATTTTCCCATAAAGCCGTTTTTTCTGGTGTTCTGTCAGTTTTGTAAAGCTCTTTTAAATATTCTTCCCATAGGAAATCACTTAAACTTATCGGGCGCGATAACAGAGAATGCATAGCGTTCGCACCTTCCGTTTTTAAAAATGTGTCTGGATCTACACTGTTTGGTAATAAACAGAATTTGAGGCTTTTCCCAGGAGACAAAGCAGTTAAAGCTAAACGAGCAATTCTATTCATAGCTTTCTGTCCTGCGTCATCTCCATCCATGCAAATTATCGGTTCGTCAGAGTATTTCCATAACATAGCCAAATGGTTAGTTGATAATGCTGTTCCCATAGTTCCTACCGTTGTATTAAAACCGTATCTATGCATTGTAATAACGTCTACATATCCTTCGGTAACTATGAACGGCTTTTTATCGGTTACATTTTCGTAAGCAATGTTATAAGCGTATAAAGTATTATGTTTTAAAAATATTTCTGTTTCAGGAGAATTTAAATATTTCGGTTCACCATTGCTTACAACTCGCCCACCAAAGGCTATTACACGGTTTCGTCTGTCGTATATAGGAAAAATAAGGCGTTCCTTAAATCTTGGATAAAATTTATTTGTATATTTTTCAAGAAATAATCCGGATTTTGTAATGTCGGTTTCTTTACATCCGTTATTTATTAAATACTTATATAACTCGTTACTATTCGGTGCATATCCAATATGAAAAGTATTATATATCGTTAGATCGTCGAGTTCCCGTTTTTTCATATATTCAGTTACAATTGATTTGTTTTTTTCAAAAAAATCAGTAGCTGCTTCGAGAACCTTATATATCCCCGCGTTTTTTTGTTTACTCTTGTTCTCTATCAACTCGATACCTACAAGATCAGCCAGTTTTTTAAAAGCCTGAGGGAAAGTTACTCCATCCCGAAGCATTACATATTTAAATATGTCGCCAGAGACACCGCAACCAAAACAGTGGAAAGCGCACTTTTCATCGCTTACAAAAAACGATCCGGTCTTTTCTGAATGAAATGGACAATTACCTACGTATTCCCGTCCTTTAAGTGTTAATTCAACATCCTTACGTATAAAATCGGATAAAATCAACCTGTCTTTTATTTGTAATAACGTGTCTGAAAAGTTTGTCATAAATTTCAATGATTGCGTGTTTTTTATATAATGATATACTCAACCATACTTATGAGGTTTATTATTAATTTAATAAGACCGTTATGATGCATTACACTAAATTCGTATTATTGTTTTTAGCGATTTCGGCTTTCTTCGAACTGTTCCATTTTGCAATAAACTACTGCGCGCGTTTTAAAAGCAAGCATATATGCGATAATTTGCGAAGATTTAGGTTTTATGTCTAAGATGGATGGATGTTTTACCACAATACACCACTACATTTTGGAAGAGTTTGCAATAGCAGGAAAAATTGAATCTTTTCTTAATTTCGTCGATGTTCAAATCTGTATATTTAGCTACGGCGTCTGCAGAGAATTTATCCGATAATGTATTTTTATTAGACGATATAGAAGAACAATATAACCAACTAATTGATGATTATAAAACGTCTAAAATAAGAGAGGATGAATTTAATGCTGAAAGAGAGGAATTATTATCACAAATAAGTACTTTAAAGAACAAGTATGATAATCCCGATAATAACAACGTGTTTGACCTCAGATAAAATATACCCAAATAGAAAGGTTAAAAGGAATAAAAGACAAAATAGAGGTAGGAGTAACTTTACCTGTTATAGAAAGGCGAAGAGAAGCTACTCTAACTATTAAAAAAGAACCTCTTATTATTATCCAAAAAAATACTAAAAAGGATATCATCGCCATAAAGTTGAAACCTATAAATCCTGTATTTGGTGCACTTGGTGCTAACGCGACAACGACAGATTTTGTCCAGTTTTTCCCTCGAACGCTTACTAATTGTCCATTAAACTGGCAGTGGCAAGTTATCAAACATAAGTTAAGAACGAACCAAGAAATAAACAATTCGCATAATGTAGTTATGCTTTATGATAACCAGAAACGAAAAATAGTCTATACTCAGAATCTGGATTTCTTCAAAAAAGAAAAATATGTAACAACACCTACTAGTAACGGATTTTACTTAGTTGGTTACCTCTCTAAAGCGAAGGCAACACTCTATGTTGATCCTATTTTTAGAGAAGTGGTCGCTAGTCGTAAATACACTGTCGGAGCGTTATCAGACAAATTAGCAGATATACTCAGCGGCAATAAAATCCTTTCTTATAAACAAGATCCATTATTTAAATTGATAGACTGGGATTATAAAAACAAAATTTTTGTAATCCAAATTGATGGAGACTGGATTAGTTTCAAATTCAACATATCTACAACAATATCTCTTACAAACGGAGAAACCGACTGGATTCCTGTGACCATTGTAAGCTAGTTACTCTTTGAAGTCTGATACTTCGGAGTCTGGTAAAGCTTTGATGGGTACAAAGTTAGTTTCTCTGAAACAAACAAATCCATTGTCGAATACACTCCAATGTTCTTTACCAAATAAACCAGGTAGATTCAAAACAGAAGAAACTCTATAAATAACACGGTGTTTAGAGCTATCATAGTTCTCTCTGAAGAGAAAAGGCAAATCAGCTTTTTTTCTACAACACCACATATCATATACCGCATCAACTTTATTTTTATATGCGTCGCATTCCCCTTCTAAATTTTTTATCATGACAGCAAAACGTTTGCTATGTTCTTTTGTTATAGATTTTATTTTATTTATAAGTACTTCTTCTTTTAAAGCAAACTCTTTAATTTTGGACATATACAAATTTTTCCTAAGGTCTTCGTTTTGCAACGTTTTGTATATTTTGCTCATTTCGATTCTGTCTGTTAAAAAGGACTCCGTCCACTCTACAAGTAGCTTTCAGACCCTCTCATTAATTACCTTTATATCCTCTTTTACAACAGGAGCAGGAGAGTAATTTACAGTAGGTTTATTTACAATATTAGAGACTACAGGAGCAGGATCCATGTTCTCTAAAACAATAGGTGTTGCTACAAGCCCTATCCCTAAAACAGCTAAAAGAATAATCATATTTTATTTTTACAATATTACAATATTACAAGATTACAGGATTAGTATAACATACTATCGGTTGAAATATCTCTAATGGTTCAAAAATTTAGTGCCGTTATTCAAAATTATTGTTCGTCCTGTTTTAATAGAAAAAACAGAGGTACAACTTTCACTGCTTTTTATGAAATTGAAATCGGAACCTAACAGGTCAGTAAATTGATGTTCAGGTTGGAAAAGTTTACCGAGTTTTATATTGTAAAAGCTTGATGCTATGGGCTCGAGGTAAGAACTTATAGATGAATACTGTCAATACTAATACAATACCAAGATATTTGCGTTACAGTTTATATTGTGCGCTTGAGACAAGTACTGTTTTTAAACAACTTGTTACAGCGATTTTTTCAATGCATTAATATTTTCTGAGAAATTACTATCAGTATTAATCCTATTCTTTATAGATTTTACAGCATGGACAACAGTTGAATGATCCCTATTACCAAATAATTTCCCAATTTCTGAATAGGAATAATCTGTAAGTTCTTTCGACAGATACATCGCAACTTGTCTAGCTATTGAAACCGTTTTAATTCGGGTTGTTGATAGCATATCCGATAATCCGATTGAAAAGGAACCACATACGCTATTTTGAATAGTCTCTATTGAAACAAAATTGTTTTTAGCGGTAGGTAAGTCACTTAATACATTCCTGACCATATCTAATGAAATATCTTGACCAACAAGTGTTGCATGGGCTACAAGCCTGTTTAACGCCCCTTCAAGCTCTCTAACGCTTGAGGTTATATTACAAGCTAGATTTTCTATAACATATGACGGGATTTGTATTTTTAATTTTTTTGCTTTCTGTTGAAGTATATCGACCCGTAACTCATACGTTGAAGGATGAACATCAACAATAAGCCCCCCGCAGAGACGAGATTTTAACCGGTTGCTGATTCCTTTCAGTTCGTTAGGGGCTCTATTTGCCGACAGGATTATCTGATGATCGTTGTCAACAAATTTGTTAAAAGTATATAAAAACTCTTCTTGAGTACTTTCTTTCCCGCCAATAAATTGAATGTCGTCCATTATCAAAACATCAACGCCTTCGAAAAAATCTTTAAAATTAATTCCATCTTTAAGCTGTAATGACTTTAAAAACAAATACATAAAACGTTCAGCAGACACATACATAACCGTTCTATCTGACTGATTTTTTTGTATGAACCAGGCTATAGCTTGCATTAAATGAGTTTTTCCCATTCCTACGCCTCCGTATAGAAAAATAGGATTGAACTCCGTAGAATTTTGTACTGCCACATTTTTAGCTGTAGCATATGCAAATTCATTTGAATGTCCCACAACAAAATTTTCAAAAGTAAATTTTTTATCTAATATTACATTTCTGCAAAAAGATTTCCTTACGGGTTTTTGTTGTGCATAATCTACGGATTTTGTTGTCCATGTGTTATTAAATAAAGAACCTGGCACTGATAAATAATCCGTCTGCTGTGCGTTATCTTCAGTAACCGTTATATCTATTGAAATAATTGTAGGTATATATATTCTAATTGTATTAAGTATTTCATCTGAATATTTTGCGAGTATGGTGTCTTTTATAAAGTTCGAATTAACGGATAAACGTAGAATATTGTTATCATAATTTACCAAGTGTAAATTTGAAATCCATGTTTTAAACGATACTACACCTATGTTTTTTTTTAATTGCTCAAGCGTTTTGCTCCAAACATCACAATTATTCATATATATTTTTTTAGTTCAGAGCCGTATGACCCAAGCAGTATAACATTGAAAATTCAGTTTATCAACGTCGCAAAACTATTTACGAATACGTAAACCTTTGCTAAAATACCCCCCGTAGGGAGATGCTCATTTTTTCAAATGTATTATCTCTTCAATAGTAGCTCACTTTCAAAAAAGGTCAATACATCGTACAATAAAAATATCTAAGGGTTTGTAAATAAAAAGCGCTGATGTCTCGCACAATGAACTCCTCAAACGATATTAATGATTTTGTTAATGATGCAGATGTAAATGCTACAGCAAGTTTAGTAAATGATGCATCTTTAGGTCCTAAAATAATTGTTATAGGCGTAGGTGGAGCAGGTGGAAATGCTGTAAATAACATGATTCGCTCAAATTTAGAGGGAGTATCTTTTTTTGTTGCGAATACCGATGCCCAAGCATTAAAACAATCTTTGGTTGATGAAGCTCAGCGTTTACAATTAGGTCTTTCTGTAACTCAAGGGCTGGGAGCTGGCTCTAAACCTGGTGTGGGGAAAGCTGCCGCCGAAGAATCTTCAGAGGACATTCTTAAATTAATCCAAGGCTCTAATATGGTGTTCATCGCTGCTGGTATGGGCGGAGGAACTGGAACGGGAGCGGCGCCTGTTATAGCAAGAGTTGCCAAAGAGTCAGGTATTTTAACAATAGGGGTCGTCACAAAGCCTTTTTCTTTTGAAGGACCAAATCGTACCAGGATTGCGGACGAAGGAATAAAGGAATTGCAACAGTATGTTGACACACTCATTGTTATCCCAAATCAAAATTTGTTCAGACTTGCTAACGAAAGCACAACGCTTGCTGATGCATTCAAAATGGCTGACAACGTTTTATATTCAGGCGTTCGTGGAATTACCGATTTAATGACGAAGCCAGGATTAATAAATCTTGATTTTGCCGATATTCGTGCTGTGATGGGGGAAATGGGTAAAGCTATGATGGGAACAGGCGAGAGCGATGGGGAACGTCGGGCTCTCGACGCAGCTGAAGCCGCTATTTCTAATCCATTACTTGACGACGTTTCTTTAAAAGGTGCTAAAGGTATTTTGATAAGCGTACTAGGGGGATACGATATGACTTTGTATGAAGTCGACGAGGCCGCCAATAAAATAAGAGAAGAAGCTGATTCAGATGCAAATATAATATTCGGAGCTACCTTTGACGAGCAACTTAACGGCAAGATTCGTGTATCTGTTGTTGCTACAGGTATTGGTCCAGAACAAGACTTTTCTAGAAAGCAAACCAGTTTTTTAGGACAATCGAAAGACGATGTTAGTGGGGATAATATACCTTCTCGTTCTCAGTTTGATCAACAGACAAACACAAAAAGTTTTGATAATACTGATAAAAAAGGCATTCCCACTTACAAACAATCAGATCCTGTTGATGAGGAACGAAATTTTGATGAAAGAACTACTTTGAGAAGATCCCGTTCTTTTTTTGATCGGTTTGGTTCGAAGAACAATCAACAAGAAAATGACTCAGAACAAGTGCGACGATCTACGATACAGAATGATGATAAAAACTTTGAAATTCCTGCCTGTTTTAGACGTAGAAGATAACTGTGTAAGATGGAGTCAGCCCACTCTGAAGCTGTCAATGACTTTGTTACAGTCTTTTTAGTTTGTTTAGTTATATCTATTTGTGCGGTAGTTTTTTCAAAAATACCTAGCCTAATTGGGAAACAAAACAAGGACAAATCTAATATTAACGGTTATGAAAGTGGTTTTATAGGCAAAACGGAAAAATTTAAATATAAAAATAGTATGTCTATCTTTTTGCTACCGTATATACTTATCGAAATGTTATTAATTTGGGCTATATTTAGTTTAGTAATGAAATTAACATTGTTAGCCGTTTGTATATGCTTATCCGTTATTTTAATTTCAATTATTATGAACAAGTAGATGGCTACAAATTATAATTAGTGCAACTACGCATTCAGAGGCATCGATGAATTTTTGAGTGTATCAATCCTTGACCTCGAAGTTTCTTTATCAGATCTTAATCTATAAAGAGTTTGTTTTACAGCTTCAGAGAACTCTGGAATGATATAACCAAAAACGTTGCCTGAATTATATTCTTTGGTTTTTCTTTTTAGATGTTCAAGCAATAATCCATTTGTCCCCGTTACTAATACCATTGCGTGGTGTTTTGAGGCTATTTGAACGAACTCTTTAAGAACTTCAAAAGCGTAGCCATCAAAAAATGGGATATTTTTAAAATATATTATTACTACACTTGGGAAAACTTTACGAGTTGAAAATGTGTCTGAAATATATTCTAGCAAATTGATATCTAAAACGCTTTCAAATTGTATTATTTCAATTTTACTTAATAGTTTTTTTGATATTTCTTTATTTGGTAGATAACCGTACTTATTAGCGATAAGTTCCGTCAATGCCGAGTTGTGACCACGTTGAGTATTAACAGACGCTTCTTTTATATTAAGCATTCTGTTTGAAAAGTACATTATAGAAACTATAAATCCAACAATTATTGCGGAAACAATTTCAAATTTAATTGCAATAAATAGAATCAATAGAAATATTTGGGAATTTGCCTTTTTAATATTAAGATAATTTAAGGAAAAATATCTATATAAGAGGTGGAATGCTATATACACTAATACTGTGGACATCGTAAATGCTGGGATATATTTAAAAATATAATCTTTTGCTTCAAGCAATGAACCGATTGCAATTACAATAGCAAATAGTGTTACGACAGATTTTGATTTGTTTTCTACATTTTGTGCTGTAATATCGAGATCTGGAGCAACGAACAATCCTCCGGTTGCCACAGATAAAAAGTTAGCTAGCCCCGTTGATATAAGTTCTATATTTGTTTGTGTTTTTGTTTCCCCTGTAAGACTCTTTGTGACTCCCGCTGTTGCACAAACTTGACACGAAATTACCAAAGCTATTGAAAATGATAGTAACACAATGTCTTTGAGTACACTTTGTGAAAACGGAAAAGAGTAACTTATATTCAATATATTGTTTCTGTTTAAACCTTGAAAAAAACTTTGCCCCATCATTTTTAATGACGATAGCATATCAGGTATTTCGAATATATCACAATCGTCACATAGCATAATTAGTGACCAGATGATAGTATAAATCGCATATACTCCAAAGCCTTTAAAGAATAATTTCAAAAATAATAAACTACCCATAAATATAAGGTATATGTATAACGATGTTGCGTCTACCTGTTTAAGCCCAGATAAAAGAGCAACACAATTACCATAAAAAACTTGATGAGAATATGTTATTGGAATATTTAACAGCACTTGGGTTTGAGTGATTATTATTATCAAAGCTATATACACAGCAATTGCTGCTAAAAACGTTTTAGATATATATTTGAGCAAATTTCCCATCTGAATGGTGCCATATATAGTTAAAATGAGAGCAATTATACCAGATGTTAGTAACATGCCTTTATACTGATACTTAGTGAATACATCAAGGGATATTAAACTAACTGCCCAAGCTACAGAGCTTATCTGATATTTTGAGCCCCCTAAGAATATTGATACTATGCTGGCAATGCTAACAGAAATAAGCCCTTGTATCGGAGAACCTCCGCTGAATATAGCAAACGATATTGCGACAGGAACTATTGTTATAAACATCTTCAAGCCAACTATTATATCTAATAAAAAGTATGAAAATTTATATTTTTTAAAGTTGATATTTAAAATTGATGGACATAGATCATTTTCTCTCATCTTATTTGCTTTTACGTTTATGTAGCTTGAGATTTTCATACATGTCGTTGAGTTAATCAATTCTAAAATTGATGATAAGGACGAAATATTAATTTTATTTAAATTTATGTTGTAAGTATAAAAAAGTATTATTTTATCTGTTAATAATGTTGCATAATCAAAATCGCAACAGCGTGTTGATTATATAAGTTTAGTGAAATGAGTTTGTTGTTACGGATAGTTTGGTATACCATTAATATGGAATATAATAAGTGAAATATCTAAAAATGATAAAATTTTTATCTAGTTTAATTGGGACAGCTAATTCAAGAGTTGTTGCTCAGTATTCGAAAATAGTGAAAAAAATTAATGAGTTTGAACCTGACATTTCAAGACTTTCAGATAAAGAACTTGCGCATAAGACAATTGAATTTAAGGATGCTTTAGCTGATGGGAAAACGCTTGACGACATATTACCTGAAGCATTTGCTGTTGTTCGTGAAGCCTCCAAAAGGATATTAGGAATGAGGCATTTTGACGTTCAGCTCATAGGCGGGATTACTTTACATAAGGGGCAAATCGCGGAAATGAAAACCGGTGAAGGTAAAACTCTTGCGGAAACATGTCCTGTGTATCTTAATGCCCTTACAGGGAAGGGAGTTCATGTTGTTACGGTTAATGATTATTTGGCTAAACGTGATGCAGAACAGATGAGCGAAATATACGGCTTTTTGGGATTATCTACAGGAACTATTTTAAGTGGCATGTTTGACGAACAAAAGCGTCAAGCTTATGCATCTGATATAACATATGGAACCAACCATGAATTTGGATTTGACTATCTAAGAGATAATTTGAAATTCAGCATTGAAGAAATGGTTATGAGACCATTTAACTATGCAGTAGTAGATGAAATAGACAGTATTTTAATTGATGAAGCTCGTACGCCTCTTATAATTTCTGGTCAAGATGATAGTGCGTCACAAATGTATATTGCTGTTAACGATGTAGTTAAAAATGTTGATGAAAGCGATTATGAATTAGAACTAAAACATAGAAATATAACTTTTACTGAAAAAGGAATGGCAAAGATCGAACAACAACTTATGGAACGAGGGTTAATTGATAAACCTTTGTATGATCCAAGCAACGTTTCAATGGTCTACTACGTTAACTGTGCATTAAAAGCTAATAAGCTTTTTAAACGCGATGTTGACTATATGGTAAGGAACGGCGAAGTAATGATTATTGATGAATTTACTGGTCGTGTAATGCAAGGACGTCGTTATTCTGAAGGTTTGCATCAAGCTTTGGAGGCTAAAGAGGGTGTAAAAGTTCAAGAAGAAAGTCAAACTATAGCATCCATTTCATACCAAAACCTTTTCAGAATTTACCCAAAACTTTCAGGCATGACAGGCACAGCAATGACAGAGGAGGCAGAATTTGAAGAAATATATAAATTAAAAGTTGTAAGTATTCCGCCGAATAAACCAGTAATTCGCAAGGATATGGAAGACGCTATATACATGACAATGGAAGAAAAAGACAAAGCTGTAATAAAACTAATAAAAGAGTGTGTTGCTCGTCGTCAACCAGTGCTTGTAGGAACAACAAATCTTGATCGCTCTGAATATATATCCGAGTTATTGACACGTGAAGGTATTCAACATAATGTATTAAACGCAAAGCAACACGAACGAGAGGCTTACATAATCTCAGAAGCAGGGGCTCCTGGAGCTGTTACTATTGCTACAAACATGGCAGGTCGCGGAACTGATATTAAACTTGGCGGGTCTGTTGAGACTCGAGTTATGTTTGAATGTGCAGACATTGAGGACGAAGAAGAACGTAAAGCAAAAATTGAGCAAATAAAAAAAGAAGTAGCAGAGGCTCATGATGAAGTTGTTAAAGCTGGGGGCTTGTTTGTTATTGGTACAGAGAGAAATGAAGCGCGCCGTATAGATAATCAGTTAAGAGGTCGAGCAGGGCGACAAGGTGATCCGGGAGCATCAAAATACTTTTTGTCATTTGATGATGATTTGATAAAGAGGTTTGGTTCTCCAAAATTGGCACAAAGTTTTAAGAGATTTGGTGTGAAAAAAGATGAGGTTTTGTCTCACCCATGGTTTTCAAAGGTCATTAAGAAAGCTCAGGAAAGAATAGAGGCAATGAACTTTGAAATAAGAAAACATCTTATTAAGTACGACGACGTTATTAACGAACAACGTAAGGAGATATATAGCGAAAGACTTGAATTGATGAAGTCTAACGATTTGTCGGATGTTGTGAGCTCTATGGTAACTAATACCGCGATAGACCTTTGCGATAGATATACATCTCCCAATTCTGTTCCCTACGAATGGGATCTAAGCAAGTTACAGAGTGATTTAAAATCTATATATGACGTAGATATAGAGCCAAAGGAAATATCAGAAGATACTTCTATAACATTTGAATTGTTCAAACAACGGCTTGTTGAACAAATTGAAAAGAAATACACAGATATTATATCTCCAATTCCGGAAGATTTTTTACACCAGATAGAAAAGGAACTAACATTAAAAACGCTCGATGGAGCTTGGAAAAAACATTTAGTTGTAATAGAACATTTGCGTCGTAGTATCAATCTGCAAGCTTACGCACAAAAAAACCCATTGAATGAATACAAAGTTGAAGCTTTTAAAATATTTGAAGAAATGATGAATGGAGTTAGAAAAACTGTAACTACAGCAATGATGCACTTATCAATACCAGATGAAATACTCCACCCTGAACGTTATGAACAACTACCATTCAACGAATTTGACAATTTGAATACAGATGTTGATAATTCTATTTCAGAAGATGAGCCGACGCCTCTAGTTATAGACGCGTCTAACCAACAACTCGTCCCATCCCGTAACTCAATGTGCCCATGTGGTTCAGGGCTACGTTACAAAGATTGTTGTGGAAAAATTGGCAGGATATCGTTCTCTTTGAGCAACTCTTTGTCTGAAGCGGGAACTACTCATGGTATAAAAGCTACCAATGAAAATGTTGCACAATCTGATGACGCTATAACACAAGTCAAAAACGACAACAATGACATGACACCGCAAGAAATATTGGAGCACTTTGCCCAAGATCAAATAAAGGCTGTATTAACAAATGATGAAGATTCTTTAGAAACTGAAACTAAACAAAAGAAGAAAGAACGGCAACGCCCAATAAAAAGGTCAATAAGTATACGTAAAAGCAATTCTGACATAGAAGAACATGAGGACTTGGAAAAGAAAGGTAATCGACCGACTTTAACAACAAATTCGAATATGAAAGAGAAAAAAACTGTGAGAAAAATTGTTCGTAAAAAAATTGTTACTATTGCAGAAAAACAGAATTCTGTGAAGTCTAAACCATTATCAAAAAAACAGAGTGAGCAAGAGACACAAAGCAAATCAAAGACACGAAGCGAAACAGCCGTAAAAAAAACATCACGTAAGCCTTCTTTTGAAAAAAAAGATGAGACAAAAAATTAACAACGTATTGCAACAGCGGGCACTTTGTTGGATAATATCCTCATGAGGTGCCCGTAGCGCAATTGGATAGAGCGTCAGACTACGGATCTGGAGGTTGAGGGTTCAAATCCTTCCGGGCGCACCATATTTTTTCTTTTGTAATCTTTTAATCTCTTGCTGTGTTAGCCTAAAAATAGGGTGTTTAGAGTGAATTGTCTGTATCTTGAAATGTTAAAAATTAAAACTGTTAGATATGTTGTATTCCAAAGAGAGATTACAAGCAGATTAGCTATTTTAATGACAGCCATCGCAATGTTAGCGACACAATCATACGGAATGAATCCAGTGTATTCGGCTCAAGCGAGTGGTAATTTTAACAACAATCCAGGTGGGCAAAATTCTAACAACAGTCAAAACGGATCCAATCAACCTGGTAACAATTTTCAAAATGGGAACTTCCAGAACGGTAATTCCCAGAATGGTAATTATCAAGGGAACAACGGAAATAATAATTATAATAATCAAAACAATCAAAATGGTTATTCAAATAATAACGGAGCTGGAGGGTACAACACACCAATCACTTTAAACAATAGCAATAACGGAGCTTATTCAACAAACAATCCCGGACAGAACGGCTATAATCAAAACAATAATGGATACAATAATAATGGCAATTACAATAACGGATACAACAATACGGGAAACAATTCTAATAACCAGAATGTAGGTAACAACCAAAATAGTAATTTTAATAACGGTCAACCTAATGTCTTTACTGAAAACTACGCATTGAAAGGAAGGCAGTTTACTGCCACTGTTTATAGAAAAGACGGCAACGGTCGTTTATATAAAACAACTTTAGGTTCAAATGATTTACAAAGAGCAATAATAATATTTTTTGGTGATTGGTGTCCTCACTGTGCTAGATTTTTAGGCAACTTTTCAAAAAACATGTCTGCACTAACGCAGGCTGGCATCAAGATAATATTTATTGGTGTTCCGTCAATTGACGGATTGCAAAACTGGCGTGAACCAACTGATGCAGACTTTAATAATCACTTACAGAAGCTAAACAGCTTTAGCATTCAGGTAGGAAACAATTCAGAACTTGTATTATTGGGAGATAAGGCTAGTTTAAACGGCAACGCTGTTGACAGTTTGCCAACAATGATGGCTGTAAGCAATGGTAAAGAATGCTTTCGTGGAGGGGCTGATAACTCTATAGAGCGAGTTGAATTTACTAATCAAGATGCAATAGGACAGTTCTTACAAGTATTCAATTCGTTTGGAAACCAAGAAAGACAAAATCAATCTAATACCTCCCCTCAACCGTTTTACTCCAATAATAATTACAAAACTTCCAAAACTCGTAGTTACAATAAGGTTGTACATAACAAACAGATTAACGCCGATAGGACAAATGTTTTCACAGAAATGTTGAACAATGATTGTAACTTAGCCTGCGCCGTAAAAAAGTGGGCACCTCCTGTTACTTATGCAACAATAACCTCGTGTCCTCCTTGCCCTGCTTGTCCAGTATGCCCGCAATGCTCAGCGCCTGTAACTAAACCTGCAGAGTATGTCATTGAAGGAAATTATACAGCACCACATGAACCAGACACTTGTACTACATGCGGATGTAAGTTAAAACGAGCTTTATCTAAACGCTGTGGAACTTCGAATAAGTCTAAAAAGAAAAACTGTAAAGTTAGGCGGTGTTGTAAGAGGCAACATTAATAAAACATGTTCAGTAAAAATGATGAGAAGTCGCTATTTTTAAAACGCGTACGTTTTTTTATTTTACTGAACTTTATACTAATAATTGTGTTAGTAGCACGGCTCGTTTATCTACAAATTTATCAATCTGAGAAATATAAAAAACTATCTGATAAAAACAGAATAGTTGTTTCAAGGGTTTTACCTCTACGGGGTGAAATAAGAGATGCTGAAGACAAAGTAATAGCAACAAATAGATATTCATATTCAGTCGTATTAGATATGTACGGGATGAAATATGAAAAATTATTTGATCTAAAACATAAATTAAAACTTTTCCCACTTGATACGAAGGCTGAAGCAATATTAAATTGTGTACCAAAAAAGATTAATAACAAAAATCGTTATGTCGTATTAAAAGAAAATGCTGATTGGAACACTTTAGCGCGATATTGTGTTTTATCAAATTTTTGTCAGAACATAATAATCGAACGAACTATATTAAGGCACTATATTAATCCGTTTGAGATGTCGCACGTGTTAGGTTATACCGCGTCGCCAAGTGTTAATGATATAAAAAGTTCAAATAATTTCTCTTTACAATTGCCTATGGCAAAAACGGGAAAATGCGGAATTGAAAGAAGTTATGAAGAACTACTTTTTGGAAAGGTTGGAATAAAAAAATTAGAAGTAAATTCAAGACGACAGATTATAAGAACGATAAATGAAAAGTCAAGTGAACCTGGGGAAAAAGTTGAATTAACAATAAATACTGAATTACAAAATGCAGTGTATAGAATATTGTCAAAAGAAACAAGTGGCTCATGTATTGTAATGGATATTGAAACGGGAGCTATATTAGCCTTAGTTTCTTACCCGGGTTATGACATTAATGTGTTTTCAAGTCAAATTTCACACAAACTACTTCAAGAAGTTTATTCAAATCCTGCAAAACCATTGATAAATAAAGCTATTTCAGGGCTGTATGCTCCAGGTTCAACTTTTAAAATTATAACAGCACTTGCCGGACTGCATTACGGCGTAATAACAAAAAACACACGATTCAATTGTTCAGGGTACTGCTCCCTCGGAAAACATAAGTTTTATTGTTGGAAATGGAAATATGGAGGACACGGTTCTCTTACTGTACAAGAAGCACTAGAACAGTCATGTGATTGTTTTTTTTACAATCTTTCTAGTCGTTTAAGTCCAGAAATGGTAGCGAATGTTGCAAATGATTTTGGTTTGGGAACACCCACGGGCATCGATATACCAAATGAATGCTCAGGACTTATTCCCACAAAGTCATGGAAATATGAAAAGAAAAAGCAAAAGTGGACAGCGGGTGATAGTTGCAACATGTCAATCGGACAGGGATACGTGCTTACAACTCCCTTACAACTCGTTAAGATGGTTGCAATGTTTGCAAATAGACTTCGTCCTATAACCCCTTATGTGTATAAAAAATTTCAATTAGATAGAACTATACAATCATTAAAATACAATGATGATCATATTCAGGTAATAGTTGATGGCATGTACGACGTTGTTAATTCTCCGATCGGAACAGCTCGTAAATCTGCAATTGATGATGAAAAATTTGAATTTGCTGGAAAAACCGGAAGCTCTCAAGTAAGAAGAATAAGTACATCGCAACGTGCGTTAGGTAAAACCGAATCAGATTTATACAAAGAAAAAGATCACGCATTATTTATCGGTTTTGCTCCCGCAGATTATCCAAGATACGCTGTATGCGTTGTAATTGAACATGGCGGGGGCGGAGCATCAGTCGCAGCCCCAATTGCCAAAGATGTCCTATTAGAAACAAAAAGGATATTAGAACAAAGAAAAGAAACATCCCACATTAATTAAGAATAAAAAATGCGGGAAATGTATAAATTATTATTTATTGGAATTTTTTTGGCTACGTGCTGATATATAAAACAGAATAGAAGCTATGAATGCAGCACTCATTGTAAATACAACGACTGCG
This sequence comes from uncultured Pseudomonadota bacterium, assembly GCA_902784055.1. Classification (GTDB taxonomy): domain Bacteria; phylum Pseudomonadota; class Alphaproteobacteria; order RUG11792; family RUG11792; genus RUG14087. The sequence goes on along the minus strand of CACZTP010000016.1, from coordinate 4,021 downwards.
TTCCATCCAAGAGTTTCAGCTATACGTGCAGTACCGAAGCCTGCAAGAGCTGTACCAAAATATCCCATTGTTCCCGAAAAACCTATAGCACTAGCAACAGCTTTTCCATCTATATGCCCCGCTATTAATGCATTGATAAGGACAATTGGTGCAGTCATGAACGCCCCCAGCCCTCCCAGGCAAATAACGTTAAGAATTATCGAATTTTTTGGAATATATAAGAATAAAAGATTAAGTAATACAACACATAGCATACATAACATTGCCGGGACAGATCTTTTATTTCTAAAATATTTATCTGACAAATGACCTACTATTAAGGCTCCTACTATACCAGAAAGATCAAATAGTGCCATCATATGCCCAGAAAAAAATGAAGAGCTACCGCGTGCTTCCTGTAACATTGTTGGCCCCCAGTTTATAAAGGTCATTCGATTAATGTATATAAACATATTCGCGAAACCTAATGTCCATACAAACTTGTTTGTAAGAACTAGCTTAGCTGTTTTACGAAAATTGAGTTTGTTGCAAATTTTTACCCTCGGTTCAACCCCTTCGATTTCATCGACAGAAGGAAACCCTAGTGATTTCGGTGTATCTCTTAATCTATTGATTATAAAAAACGATGCAAGAACTGCGATTATACCAGGTGCATAAAACACCATACGCCAACCTGAGCGTTCCAATAGCCATGGAGATATAAAACCAGCAAACGCACCCCCTACGTGTAAGGATGTATTCCAAATACTCCATTTGCTAGCTTGTTCACTCTTACCAAACCAATTTGCCAACATCTTTGAACATGGAGGAGAACCCATAGATTGAAAACATTGATTTAATGCGAAAAATAAAACGATCAATGGTAATAACGAACTCATGCCAAGAAATATATTCATTAGCCCAGACGCAAAAAGACCTATTGCCATAACGTATCGAGCACTGTACCTATCTCCGACTAACCCAAAAATGAATTTTCCTACTCCGTATATAATTGCTCCAATACTCATTGCGAATCCTATGTCGCTCTTACTAATACCAAGCTCTGAACACATTGACGGAACCGCAAAAGACAGATTCTGCCTAACGGTATAGAACAATCCGTATCCAATCATTATTGAATACATTGTACGTACTCTCCAGTAATTAAATTCTTTGTTTTCTCTTGCGTACTGCCTTGCCGTTAAAGACATTTTTGACCTCATAAAAATCAATGCTAAACCCTTCCCATTTTAAATGTTAATTAAATCTTAATGCAAATCTTACGATTTTGTAACAATTGGACAAACATAGTATCCAAAATGAAACAATATTGACAAGATTGGAAAGAAACTTAAATATTTACCTTAGTGCAACATTGTCTAATATTTTACCTATGCATTCAGGATTGCTAATAGTCGTTAGATCTTCAAAATCTCTTATGTCTCCGGAAGCTATATGTCTCAATATTCGTCGCAGTATTTTCCCCGAGCGTGTTTTTGGTAAATCTGGGACTATTTTAACGACGTCAGGTTTTGTTATAGGGCTTATCGTTTCTTTTACATGTTTTACTATTGTATCAATATGTTCGTTTATAACTGTTACCGCTTTTAACTTAACGTCATTTGTTAGGTCTTTCTTTAGTACAACAAAGGCATAAATGCCTTCACCTTTAATTGGATGAGGGTACCCTACAACACAAACTTCAGCAACAATATCTAGTTCTGCAATAACTTCTTCTATCTCTATAGGACTTATGCGGTGACCTGAAACATTCAATACATCATCGTTACGTCCTGTAATCCAAAAATTACCCTCACAGTCAAAATATGCTTCATCTCCGCAACAATATAGTTTTTCGGAAGTCTGCGAATAATAGAGCTCCTCAAGTGAGCCATTAACAACATCAATTAGCATACCAGGCATCGAATGTTTTATAAATAACGCGCCTTTAGTTTCAGGCTTTGTTATAGTGACATCGTTGTCATCCTTTAATACTAGTTCGCAACCGAAAAACTGTCTACCTATATGTCCGTATGTTTTCATTTCATCTAGGTTACTAAGTGGAGCTGTAGGAACTCCTCCTAATTCTGTTTGTCCCCACATATTAACTATCGGGCAACGCCCTTTACCTACCTTATTGAAGTACCAATACCAAGCGTCTTTATTCAAAATCTCTCCGAAAACACCCAGATACTTTAGCGAACTAAGCGATACGTTATTTAATACTTCATCGCCATGTTGCATCATCGCTCTTATCACTGTAGGAGCAGTATTAAATGATGTTATTTTGTGTTTATCTATTATTTCCCAGAATATTGAATTTCTTGGATACGTTGGAATGCCTTCATAAAATACAGAAGTAATACCATTACAAAGTGCTGAATATAAAGCGTAAGCATGTCCCCCCATCCAGCCTATATCTCCAGAGCCCCAAAAAACTTCGTTTTCGAACATATTGAAAAAATACTTTCCTGTTAGCATCGAAAATAGTAAAAATCCTCCAGTACTCATTACTATTCCTTTAGGTTTCCCGGCAGATCCTGAAGTATATAAAATAAACAGTCTATCAGTTGCGGAGGTCTCAGCTATAGAACATTCGCATGACATGCTTTTTGAAATGTCATAATAGTCAATATCATACTTATCGTGCCAATTTATATTTATTCCCTTACGTTTAACAACGAGACACCTAACAGGATAATTTAGAATTTTTCGAGCTTCATCTATGTTTGACTTCATCGAGATTGTTTTACCACCACGAGTATTGGCGTCCACTGTTATCACGAAATTTGATTTACAGTCATTCATACGCATTGCTACTGCATTGGGAGAAAATCCTGCAAAAACAGCGGTATAAGGAATTCCTAAACGTGTACATGCTAAACATGCATAAACAGCTTCAGGTACCATGGGCATGTATATTGTTATGCAGTCATTACGTGTTAATCCAAGTGTTTTAAGAATATTCGCAAATTTGCAAACTTCATCTTTTAATTTTTTATATGTTATATATTCACATGTGTCAAAATCTTCACTTTGCCAAATTATTGCGATTTTATCAGGTGAAGTTTTGACGTGACGATCAACACAGTTATAACAAGCATTTATACGACCATCTAAAAACCATAAAGTGGCGCCATTTTCAGCTTTTTTAGCCGCTATTTTGGGTTGCATATTCCAAGATAGGCGATCGATTTGAGACATCCAATAACCTGTTGGATCTGCAATTGAATAATCATAAATTTCTTTATATATATCAGCATTTCGCCAAGCATCATCGCTGTGTAATAGTTCGTAATCTAGAGTTTTCATATGTCTGTTAGTGTTTTCTAACTGTTCATACAACATAGTTTAACTGTAAAATCGATTAACGTAAAAGAGTTGCTCAAAAACTGAACACCTATACCAATAAGAACGGAAAATAATTAATTGATATTTGTACAATTTATTTTAAAAATACAAATAAATTTTTGTTTTTTAGTTTAATTAACAGCTATTTAACTGTTTGAATGTTATCAATATAAATTGAGTGTTGCAGTAACATGTGTTTTTGCAACGTAGTTTTTTATAGGAGATTTTAATCATGAATAAACTTTTGTTAACACCTTTAGTTGCTGTTTCATTTATTAGTGCAGTGCAAGCATCTGCCGTCCCAGTCGAAGAAGGAACAGCAGTGGCAGAAAAGATAATAGATGGGCTTACGATAAGTGACCCAATAAGAGTTTATCCGGGTAACAATTTATCTCTTGAGAATGCTAACGAATATTTGATTTCAACTACTGTTGGTATAATGGGAAATAATGAGTATGGATCAACGCTTTTAGCTACGAAGCCTGTCACAATATCAGGCAGTGATGCAATTTTGCGGATGATGGGTGATTCAATTGCAAATTTTAATGATACTCTAACTATCGAAAATGGGAGATTACAGTTAAGCACGAGCGGTGAAAAAGTTCCATCTGTAAATGTAAAGGGAATGCTCGTTTACGAAGGTTCCGTGAATGCATGGGGAACTGAAGGTACTGAAATAAGCATTCAAAAA
>CACZTP010000015.1 GCA_902784055.1 uncultured Pseudomonadota bacterium | reverse complement strand
ACTGTTAATAGCATTAAACTTAACTTTTTAAACATTGTTAACTCTTTAAGTTATGTAACCTTTTCCTGGATAACTTATCAAAGGTTAAAAATTGGTTAATCACTGATTCTACCACACTAATAAGCCTCCAGGACATAACTCTTTTAAAAAAAGTACGTTGCTGATAAAAAATTTTTCTGTGCCACTTGCAAAAAATTATGAATGTGTGCTATTTATAAATGTGTGGTGATCCTTGGTAGCTCAGTCGGTAGAGCAAGTGGCTGTTAACCACTGGGTCGGCGGTTCGAGTCCGTCCCAAGGAGCCATTCAACATTTATCCTTCCCTTTTTGTGTACATTAAATTTATTTTAATAATCAGTTGGTATTATTTCTTTGGAATAAGTAAAATTAGTATCCGATATGAACTACAAAACTAATTGTTACAGGGGTTTAATATTAAGCGCATTAGGTATTCTATCATCAGGCAATGCTCATGCAATAATGGATGGTTTTCTTAGTGGATTTTCATCATTTAATGATATTGCTCAGGGAGTTGGAAATTTCATAAAAAGTGATACTGGACAATCAGTTTTTAAGGTAGTAGATTCTGTTGGGAATTTAGCAAAAAACAAAGCGAAGTCGGACAAGGAAAGACGTGAGGCAGAAGAGAAGAAGAAAGAATATTTTAAAGAAACTGATTTTTATATAAATAAGGATGGTATATTATGCATATTTAGAGGAGGGCAATTAATGGCTCTTGGTAAAAAAAAGTTGGCTACAAACACTTTACTTGAAAACAATATATATATATTAAATGGTAAAAACTTTATATATACAACAAAAGATGCAATCGAGCCTACTGTAGGACATTTTAAACTTATTAATTTTGAAGAAGGCAAATTTTATTATAAAAACGGTCTTTTGTATCAATTTGTCGACGGAGCATTACAACAATATGATGTTGAAACAGATAATATGACCGATGAACAATCATTAGTAACTGAAATATCGAATGAACATGTTAATGAACGCGCTAATGCCGAAAACTCGTTACCAATAGTTTTAACAAACACAATAAGAACAAAAAATACGCCAAAAGTAGCAACATCACACCCAGCTAAAACTGTCAACCAGGCATTACCAATACAAAGCAAAGTTGCAATAAAACGACTAAAAACAATAGAAAATATATTAGAAACTCAAGCAAAATGTCTTGCTAGAACTAGTATACTTAATATTGGTAAAATAAATATTTGTTCTACAAGCGAAACAGAATATAATTTTATTCTTAAAAAGATTATAAATTTAAAAAAAGCAAGTCCAGCATCGATAAAAAGTATAATAATCTTTGCTTCCGGTTTAAACAAAAATAATTTAAATCGGTATAATACTTTTAAATCTTTTTGTGCTAAAAACAATATTCGTTTATTTGCTATTACAAGAGGGAAAATACAAAATTATATATCCGAAAAATTTAACACAACGACAAACAATATCAATTTAACGGCTTGCGATATAAGTGATTTGAATCGTAATGAAGTTTTATTCTTGCGGTGTTGTGCTATAGAGTTTTTGATGAAATATTTTAATAATAATTCTATTGTAAAGAAAAAAATACTATTGAGCTTGAAAGCAATAAAAAATAGCGAGAGCAAAGAAACAAATTTACAAATAATAAAAGATTTTGCGAATGTATATAAAAAGTTTGTATCAATAAAGATTATTAATTCTTTAGGTGGAGTTACACTGCTTTAAAAATTTATAGTCATATTTTTCTTTTGTAAACTAAAAATATGGCAAAAGATATTGTACTTAAAGAGTGCTAAACTCAGAATAGTTACAGTTATTGATTTGAGTGGAAATATAAATACCGCAAATTGCCAATGCTATGGAGAACAAAAGATGGATGTTATTGTGATATCACTTTTGCTGTTATTAATCGGTGTGTTATTATATCTTGTTGTTTTAATTAAGAAACCGTTACAACAGCAACAACCGCAAATTGATATTGAAGAGCGGTTTAAGGAAATTTCAAACAACGTTTTGGTAAATAATCAGCAACAATTTATAAATTTAGCAAAAGAAACGTTTGATAAGATAATTGTCACAGAAAAATCTGATTTAACAAATAAACAAAATGCGTTTATGTCAACTATAGAGCCAGTAAAAGATATGCTTACACGATTGCAGTCTGCTACCTCTGAGTTGGAAAAAGAACGAGCTGGCGCGTATAGCGATCTACGTCGTCAGATAAGCGATTTAATGCTATTTCAGCAGGATATTCAAAAGACAACAGCCGAGTTGAATAAAGCTCTTTCTGCTCCACCATCAAGTGGACAATGGGGTGAAATGCAGTTACGTCGCACTGTTGAGCTGTCTGGAATGATGCCTTACTGTGATTTTCAGGAACAATGCGTAACTGATGACCCTAGCTCACGCTCCCGTCCTGATATGATAATTAGGCTTCCTGGGGGTAAAAATATAATAGTTGACGCCAAAACATCTCTAAATGATTATATTAGATACATAAATAGCGGCGATGTTTTAGCTCTTGATGAACATATACGGCACATAAAGAAACATATAAGAGATTTGGGGCAAAAATCTTATTGGAACCAATTTCCACAAACTCCTGAATTTGTCTTGATGTTTTTACCGGGAGAAGCATTTTTTAGCACTGCTATAAAACGTGATCCGTCTTTGTTGGAGTTCGGAATTAACGCAAAGGTTATAATAACAACTCCATTAACGCTTATAGCTGTATTAAAAGCTATAGCCTGTACATGGAGGCAGGAAGCTATTTCAAACAATGCAAAAAAAATAGGCGAAGCAGGAAAGTTACTGCAAACAAAACTTGAAAAACTTTTCGAAGGAACTGAAACATTTAGTAAAAATTTATACAAAACAACAGAACAATTTGAAAAAGTGAATGGTTTTATTAGGAAGGAAGTAATGCCAGCTGCGAATAAATTAAAATCCTTGGGGCTTGAAACTCCGGAATTATTAGAAGAAAATAAACCAGCTCAGTTAAAAATGGATTTAGCCTCGTAGTTCATTATTTAATTATTTATTTAACGGGTTGGACTCCCAAATTTAGAAAGATCCAACCTTTATTTTTGCCCATATACCGGTTGCTTGCCGTTCACGTTCCAAATCTTTTTCGTCGTTTATAGGATCTCCTAGTATAAAACCTTCCAAATCGTCAACATTTGGAACTATATTGGGAATATTTTGCATTTCCTCGTCAATTTTGACGTAATTCTGAGGAATGTTTATAAGAATTCCTGAATAATTTGTAATTTGAAGAGCTATTTCTGGTCGCAAAATGAAATTAATAAATTTATGAGCGTTTTTCTTATGAGGAGCAGTAGCTGGAATTGCTGCACAATCAATCCAGGCAGGGGTCATACCAGGTGTTACAGAATACTTTATATTCTTACCAACAGAACGACCTGTGTTTATCGTTTTGAAAGCAATGTCAGACGAGCATATAGCAAGACATAATTCCTCAGCTACTAAATCAAACATAGTTGTAGAAGAATTGAACTTTGTAATATAACGTCTTATTGAACTTAGTACTGACATCACATCTTTATCATTAGTTACTGGATAGCCATTAATTTTAAGAAAAGCTTTTACTTGCGGAAATATATCTATATACTCTTCTGGAAGAGCAACGCCAAATCTTGATATTTTTTTAACAAAATTGACACTAAACAGTTCTTTATACGAAACATTTTCGAGCCCCGGAAATTCTTTTTCTATGGTGTCCGCATTATAGACAATTCCCATCGTTCCCCAAAAAAATGGAACTAAATACTTCGTATTCCCACCAGCTTCTTTAAATTTTTGCGTTAAAGTACCTTCTATTGAGGTTATGTTCGGAATAAGTGAATAGTCAATTTTTGAAAAAACTTTCATTAATACTTCACGAGATGCATACGGTATAAAGGATGGAAATACTAAATCATATCCACTCGTTCCGGAGGATAGCTTTGCTTCTAGTATATTATTGTTGTCAAAAGAGTCATATACAACGGTAATACCAGTTTCTTCTTCAAATTGCTTCATTATTTCCGGTGGAAATATCCCATACCAACCATATATATTTACTTTACTATTAGTATCGATACCAATATTTTTCAAAACTATGAAAATAGCAAAGATCAATCCCAACCCTCGTAAAAATCGGTGCCTTATTAGCCCATACCGTCTGTTTTTCACTATCGTACATATAGAATATGTATTAACCAATATGATAATAACTTATCTTTAGGACAAAAGATTTGTAGTTTTATTACTGAGTAGCAAACACGTTTTCATAATGAGTTTTTTGCTGTTGGATGATTATGAGGAATTGTGTTATACATATCTATGGTAGGGGCGTCTGTTGAAAGACTTAGTCTTTTGCTGGTGGTTCTACCCGTATGTGTCGCGTATATCTGCAGAACGATGGCACAAATGTTTAAAACTTTCTTTTAAAAACACGGTCGTTTCCTTTAGTACTCGATTTCTTTATATGCGACCGTGTTTTATCTCGCTTTTAATATTTACCAATATAACAATGAATACTAACATAATAAGCAATACGCCGTGGCGTCCTCGCGACAAGCAAAAATTACCAAAAGGAGATTGGGTTACATGGCTTATACTTGCAGGGCGTGGTTTTGGCAAAACTCGTACAGGTGCTGAAAACATAATGAATTTAATACTTTCAGATAATTATAAAAATATCGCATTAATAGGAAAAACTATTAAAGAAGCAGAACAAATTATGCTCGATGGTATAAGTGGTTTGTTTTCTACTTCGGCTTTTCAAGCCTATAAAAATAGTTTATTGGAACGTTGTGCTAAGCGAAATCCAAAAGAACATAATAATAAGAAAAACAACATTGGTTATAGACGTGAAAAAAATAAAATTATTTTTGATAATGGAAGTGTAATTTATATATTTGGAGGAGATCGACCTAATTCATTACGAGGATATCAGTTTGACTTAGTTTGGATTGATGAGTTTGCAAAATTTAAGCATCCCGAAGAGCTTTGGGATCAGGTAATGTTTTGTTTACGCATTGGAAATGATCCAAAGTGCATAATAACAACAACCCCCAAACCGTTAAAAATTTTAAAGCAGATAGCAGATTATCCTGATACGCATCTGATCACTGGTTCTACATTTGAAAATGTTGGTAACTTATCGAAACGTTTTATAACAATTATCGAAAATAATTATAAAAATACACATTTAGGACGACAGGAATTGTATGGCGAACTCCTTTTTGAAAAGGAACGACCACTATGGAAACGTGAAAATATAAGGTACAACAAAATAGATATGAGCCTTATCGATCATGTTGTGATAGGTGTTGATCCGGCTGTTACAACTTCCAACAATTCAGATGAAACAGGTATCGTCGTTGCAGGTCTCGGGTTGAATAGAAAAATATACGTAATAGATGATCTAAGTGGCAAGTATACAGGTACGGAATGGGCAAAAAAAGTTATTCGAGCTAGCATTGATTACAATGCGAATTATGTTGTAGTTGAAACAAATAATGGCGGAGATTTAGTTGCTGAAAATTTGCGTAGTATTGATAGTAATTTGCCAATACGTAAAGTTCACGCAGTTAAAGGAAAAATTGCTCGGGCAGAGCCGGTTTCAATTTTATATGAAACAGACCGAGTTTTTCATTTTTCACAATTTTGTGAACTTGAAAAACAAATGTGCAATATGGCATACGACGATGACGAAAGTGTAAAATCTCCTGATCGTGTTGATGCGTTAGTGTGGGCTGTTTCAGAACTACGAAACATAGGATACAATAGTCAACAATACAGAATGACGATAATCTAAATTCCTATTATAAATATTTTCCTTCTGTTAGCAAGTTTTATTACTTTCTGCATGTTTTCAATCCGGCAGTATTTAGCATTTACAGCAATTCCTGATAATTTTGCATAACTTATACAATTAATTATCTCTGTATCAATTACTGAAAAATCAAGTATATTACGTTGGTATTGTTTTGTCGTTATAAATAAAACTCCGCCTTTTTTTATTTTTTTAACTTCGATACAGCGTTCTAGCAAATCATTAGTTGTTTCTCCTTCAGCTTCAATAGCTAATACTTTACCTGACTGTACAACTACTGATTGACCGCTTTTACTATCTGAAAGACTATTAAGCGTATATACACCAAGGGCGATATCTCGTAGTTCTTCTTCATTGGGAACTCGTTTTGTAATAATTCCAGTATTAATTATGTTGTTATCAAGTAAAATATCTGGATGTATGTACATTAAACCGTTTTTGGTTAAATATTTTTTCCATTTTGTATTAATTCTTCGTAATTTATTATATGATATATTTGTAAATTTATCGCTACATACTGTAATTAATCTTATACCTTGTTTTTTCAAGCGAAAAAAAAGTTGTGCGTTTGAAGTTTTATTTTTACTTAATGTAAATTCGATTGCATCTTTATTAAAAAGTTTAAGCTTATTTTTATACATTGTTGCTAGTTCCTCAGAACTATTTAATAAAATTATTGCAACTTTGTTAAAATCAATCTTTGTTGTAATACTTGTTGACTTAGCTTGTTGCTTACCAATTGTTTTTTTTATTGCATTAAATGATTTTATAATAGCGTATAATATTTTATTTTTCAAAGTTTTAATTTTATTAATTAGAAAATCAGGATGTTTTGATAATGAGTTTCCTTGCAAAATATTTTTGTCCTCTCTTTTTGTAGTTACTATATCCGCTGACAAATGCAAATATTTTTTATTTCGTTTTATTATATTCGATATTCCTGCAGAAATGCCTTCTGCTTTACCTTGTTTTTTAGCACATTGTTTGTTGCCTGAATACATTTTAATCGGTAACGTACAATTTTCTCATAAAAAGTGTAGCATTATCGACGTTTTTATATATTAATATTCAGTAAATCTTCAATCAAAAATGATTTTTATGAAAAATATTTTTGTTAATTTTTTACGTTTTTTTAATTTTGTCTATGTTAGGGATTTTGTATTTGAAGGAATGCACTCTTGGATTTAAAATATGAGTATAGGTATTGAGCGTAAAAATCGTGAGCTATTTCAGACGCAGTAATCGTAGCAACCAGGTAAATATATGGCCAGGATTTGTTGATGCTCTATCAACAGTTGTTCTTGTTTTTACGTTTGTAATAGTCGGTTTTTTTGCATCTCAAATATACCTTTCAAATATAATAGTTGATAAAGACTCTTCAATGGATGGATTGCAGTCTCGGCTTGCCGAAGTTTGTTCTTTATTCAATTCTGAAAAAGAAAAGAACACAAAGTTAGCTGACGAGAATTCAACTTTGAATAGACAAATAAAATCGTTAAACCAGTCAATCGCTACATTACAAAAGATGCTTAACGATTCAAACGTAGTAATAGATAATAAACAGAATGAAATTGTTTCGATACAAGACCAATTGGCTAAGTTAAACACTCGCCTCAATGAAGTTGTTGAGGCGTTAAATATCGAACGACGTCATTCATCAGATATTAAGGCTGAAAACGTAAAATTGAGTGAATTAACTCGGTTTAATGCATATCGTTCTGAATTCTTCGATGCTTTGTCAAATATTGTTAAGGATAAAGATCGTATAAAAATAGTTGGCGATCGTTTTGTATTTCAGTCAGAGCTGTTTTTTGATACAGCGTCGGATGATTTAAGTGCTGAAGGACAAACACAGGTTAGAGAACTAGCAAAGGTTATAAAGGAAATAGGGGATAAAATCCCTTCAAACATAAAATGGATACTTCGTGTTGATGGGCATACGGACGCTCGTAAAATCTCTAATAGTACAAAATTTGCTTCAAATTGGGAGTTATCAAGTGCTAGGGCTATATCGGTTGTTAAACATCTTGTAAACTACGGGATAGATCCCTCTCATCTTGTAGCTGCAGGGTTTGGAGAGTTTCAACCTATTGCAATAGGCGATAGTCCCGAGGATTTAGCTAGAAATCGCCGCATTGAGTTCAAACTTGATGAACGCTGATAGCACCGGTACTAGCAGATTGCCTGGAAATTGGATCCCTTAATAAGCACATATGTGGTAAAATTACTCGTCTACAAAGTTTTTGCACAACATATGTTTAGGATTAATTGGTTTTTAGATAAAGGTTTGGCACAGGGAATACTTTGGGGAGTACTGATATATGTAACAAGCTCTATTAATGACGTTTTGATGAAATTTTTAGGCAATAGATTGCCACCCGCGGAAACTGTTTTTTTTAGGTTTTTATTTTCATTTATTGTTATTGCTATTCCTGTGTTTTTCTCAAAGCAAAAATATTATAAAACGAATATGCACGGACTACATGCTATTAGAGGAATTATAGGAACTATTGCATTAGGATTGTGCTGTTACAGTGTTAAAGTAATGCCTTTAGCTGAAAATACTACAATTTTATTTAGTGAGGCGTTGTTTTTACTTCCTTTAAGTTATATATTTTTAAAAGAAAAAGTTTCATTGACAATAATAATTGCTAATCTTATTGGCTTCATAGGTTTGTTAATAATGTTTAGACCTCAAGCGTCAAACTTTAATTTAATGGCCTTTTTACCGACAATTGCGGCATTCCTATTTGCAGTAATGGACATAATAATAAAAAAAATGATTAACAATAAAGAGCCAAATATTACAATGTTATTTTACTTTGGATTATATACTACATTAATTTCCGGGGTGTTTATTCCGAATATTTGGATAACACCATCTATAAAAGAGTTTTGGCTCATTTTGTTTTTAGGAATAGGGGCAAATATAATACAATTATTCATATTTCTGGCATATAGAGCAACAACTGCCTCTAATTTAAGTGTTATACGATACACTGAATTACCAATTGCAATGCTATTTGGTTATTTATTTTTTGGGCAAACACCACAAGCGTACTCAATTGTGAGTGCTTGTATCATAATTCTTAGTACATGTATAATTTCGCGTTCAGCTAAGTAATTACTGTTCTCTCTTTTTATGAAAGTAGTTTATTATAATAAATAGAACTATTGTTAGTATAAACATAGTGGCAAACGCATTTATCATCGGAGTAATCCCTACTCTTATATTTGAAAAAAGTAAGATAGGTAAAGTTGTTGAACCGGGACCTGCTAAAAAGCTTGCTATGACTAAATCGTCAAGTGACATAGTAAAAACCAATATCCAACTAGTTGTTATTGTGCTACTTAACATTGGTAGTTTTATTTCCCAGAAGACAGATAACGGTCTAGCTCCAAAATTTAATGCCGCCTCTTCAATCGATTTATCTAGAGTTTTTATTTTTGAACTTACATTCATGTGTACGTAAGCCATTGTTGCTATTATATGCCCTAAACAAACTGTAATAATACCTTTGCTAAAAGTAATTCCAATTATCCGTTCAATTCCTAATAATAACATTAATAACGAAAATCCAGTTATTATTTCAGGCATTACTATTGGCATTATTATTATGTTGTTAAGAAATTTACGTCCTAAAAATTTTTGCGTCTTTGGTTGAGTTGTTCCGATGGCTGCCATAGTACCTAAAATACATGATATAGTTGCTGATATTGTAGCTATTTTGAGACTTACGAAAACAGCATTTAGTAATTCTTTATCGGTCAATGCTTGTTCATACCATTTTAGTGTAAAATGTGTCCACACCCCAGGAATATCACTATCTCCGAAAGAATTTAATATTAATATTATAAGCGGAGTATATAAGACTGTATAACCAAATAAAATTAGCGTAAGTATCAATTTGGAGTTTTTGCTTTTATGTTTTATTTTAGTTGATCTTATCATTGTATAAACAGCGTTCAAAATATCCGTATATCAATATACAACAATTAATTATTGTGCGACGCTTTTTTAGATTTTTATGACACACAATCCGAAAAATAAGGAATCCGAAGAATTACTTCCCACAGTAGGAAGAACACAGATTCCGTCTAAACGTTCCCAAAGCCCAAAAAGCCCAAGAGGATTATTAAATCCTCTTGAACTCTTCTTCGGTAAATTTTACTTATATTCTTTTAAAAAAGATTTTTTTGCATAAAACAGAATGTATGGTGTTCCAAATTTATCAAATGCTTGGGGTTTCAATTGGTCTGATTCAAGTTTGGTCACGATAGCATCATTCATTCGATACCATTGATCTCCAATTTTATTGTCAGAGATAAAATGTCCATCTGGTCCACTTGGCCCTACATGGCGAACAACCCCGATCAAATCATACCAAAAATCTGGATTCAAGCGCTGTGCGTTGATATAAGGCTCATTTATAGGATTATGTACGAAACTCGTTATATTCATCTTTGTTGGATACGTGTCTAGGTTTACTTTGGAAACATTGCCTCTACCTCTGTTTAGAATCAGTATTAATACATTTGGCGCTGAAAAAATCTTTGATCGGTACGCACTGTCAAACAATTGTTTGCACAAATTGCAATAATTTCTGTTCTCACCAGTAAATAGATCAGTTTTTTCATTATACGCAAAACAGTCTCCAATGGTGACGAGATTAGTTCCGGTAAGATTCGTTATAAAATAAGAGTTATCGCGCATATTCTTGACCTCTTCAAGTGGGAATATTATACAATTGGCAAGACCGTAGTTCCAACAAGGGAGAGGCATGCTTCGCGGCTGATTGTTGCCATCAAGATTGGTTGGACACCACTTATTTTGACATATATTAGTTGTTTCATTAAAAAGGAAAAAATCATCTGATATAACAGATGTCTCTTTAGTGAAGTCTGACATAAAGAAATTCAGAGCATTGTTTCTATCATACTGATTAAAGCCTCCCGGATTTTTAAAGTTTTCATAGATTTTTGCGGGTTTTTTCAAAATTTTGTGTAATTGTTCAAGTATGAATATAAGGAAATCTTTTGAATCTCCTGCTTGACCTTCTTTAAATAACGGGTTGAGCGTTTCTACTATTTTATAAAATTTATTAGGAACTACTTCTTTTCCATTTTCGGAGAGATTCGGACCATCCGTACAACAGACGGATTTGATCAAATCTATGAACTGTTTTAAGAAAATAAAATTATTATCATTTTTTTCACAATTTAATTTTATGGTACCGTTCAATAAATCATTAGAGTTTTTAAGGAAATACTGTCGAATTGAGGGGATGTTTAACAAACTCTGCATTAATGAGCTCTTAAAACACACTGCCCCAATGTTTCTAATACCGAGTGGAGCTTTACGAAGCACAAGATTCGCGTTTGTATCTTTTATCAATTTGGAGTCAGATTCAACGATGGGTTCAAAATTTTTTTGTATAAAAGTTTTTTGTGCTGCGATTATCCCATTATACCAATTTTCATAAGATTGTTTCATTTGACCATAAAGTTTTGGAACGTTTTGTCCTTTTATTTTTTGGTAAATAGCCATCTGGGGTTTGAACAGAGTACCGTCTTTTAAACCAAATTTTCTTATTCTATTTACAATCTCATTGCCACCATCGGTGACCTTTCCATTGTAACAAACCCAGCTAGACAGTGGACCTGCTTTACCGAACGTAATATACTTATTTTCTTTGTCATCCCAAAAAACAAACGCTGACAAAAAGTATTTTGTATTATTTTCATTGTTTATTTGTTCGTTTATAATCGGATTTCCCTGTTCAAAATCATCTTTCAAGTCAAAAAACTCGGGGATACTTACCTTTGCAGACTGATCTTTGTCTTTTTTAAATTTTACGACTAAGTTCTGCGGCAAAAACTTAAGTTTCGTTGTGATCTTTTGGGGATTATCTGGACCACACTTAGAACATGATCGTACCAAATTCGTTTTTGATGTTCCGTACTGATCTTGTAAAATGAAATTTAATGAAACCACTCCATCTTTAACTGATTGATTGTAGTAGTCTTTCAAATTAATGTCTATACTGTCGCTAGTCTCTTGTTCAGATTTAAGGTTGGAACATTCGGTACAAACATATGATTTTTCCGCTAAAAATTTTATGTTATCCGAAACTCCGGAATTGCATTCTTGTAAAAAGTTTTCAAGATCTTCCTTTTCGCGTCCGTTTGTATTTATTCCTGAGTTTTTAACAAGCTCTTCAACTTTTTCTGAAATTTTCTCTTTATCTTCTTTTATTTCTAAAACACCATTCAATATATCGACTATTTTTTTAAACAACCCATTCGGCTTTATATTTATTATGTCGCCAAATGTTTCCTGACAGGACTTTAAAAGATTGTCGACCCTATTTTCACTGAATTGATTGGTATGTTCGTAATCTTTAGGTAATATCCACATTTTAGCCAACAGTTCTACAACGTCTGTCGTCAAAATAGCGGGGTTCTTTTTTTGATTGATTGGTGACTTAATATCTTTTTGTATTGATTGGTATTTATTTAAGTAATTCAAGATTATACTTTGAACAACATTTGATTGCAATGCCAGGGCATGAAAGAGCGCTGTTAACTGACTAAAATTCTCGGCTCCACTCAATCCACCATGCCTTAAAATGGGATTCTCTGAAATAGCGTTAAAACCATTGACAAGATTTTTTATTAAAGTGTCCTTTTTAAATTTGCTGCTTTCATCATCTACAAATTTCAAACAACATGCCTCTCGGTCATTTATTTTTTTTGTTTCTATTGTAAGACCAATAGATTGAAGCCCTGTTTGCTTTTCGATATCAATTAAAGTCGGTGGTGGAGCACTCTCTGCACCCGCTTCGGTGTTGTATTCTTCTTGTGCCACATCTTTTAACAAAGTAAAAATATCATCATTGTTTTCTTCGTCGTTGTTTTCGACCTTTGGCTCAGTTTTTTTAATGTTAATAATGTTTTGTTCATTTACAAGATTTATATTGTTTCCGTTGTTGTTGATATTGTTTTTGTTCTCATTATTAATGATTGGTTTATCTACAAGATTTATATTGTTTATGTTGCTGTCGATATTGTTTTTGTTCTCATTATTAATGGTTGATTTATTTACAAGATTTATATTGTCTACGTTGTCGTTGATATTGTTTTTGTTCTCATCACTAATGGTTGGTTTATCTACAAGCTTTATATCGTTTACGTCGCTGTTGATATTGCTTTTGTTCTCATCATTAATGGTTGGTTTATCTACAAGATTTATATTGTTTCCGTTGTTGTCGATATTGCTTTTGATTTCATCCTTCTTTTTGTTTAAGATTTTTTTGTTTTTGATATTAATACTACATTTTTGGTTGAAAGTATCTATATTGTTTACGTTGTTGATATCGTTTTTGATTTCATTCTTATCTTCGTTCATGATTTTATTGTGTTTTTTTCTTCCATTAATAGCAGCGAGTGGATTGAACATCCTATTAATAGAATCTTGGGAGTTCTTATCAGATTTGATACTAGCGATGGCATTAACAAAATTCAGATTTGCGGTAGGTTTACTGTTTTTTTTATTTCCCATTTCCACATTAAGGTCTTCGATGTAATTTTTTTTATTTTCTTTGAAAGGTGATGTTTTCTTTTTCTGGTTTAAATTTTTGTTAACTGACTTGCTCAAGTCATTTTTCTTTGTGCGGTTAATTTTATTATTCTTGTTAAATGATTTACTCAATTCATTTTTCATTGAGTTGTTAATTTCATCGTCCTTGTCTTCAGACGAGACACTCTTGTTTTTTAAAACTTCGCTTAAAACAGAACTAACTTTTTTGTTATCTTCATCATCCATTGGTGCAACATAACCGAATTGAAGGAGATAACATTTCATATCGTGTAACAACACGTCTTTTAATTGTGTTTTTCCTTCATCGCTCTGTCCGCTAATTAATCCCGCAAGGCTATTACTATACGACCAAGACTGTTTGATTTTTTCTTCTACATCTCTAACAACGTCATTGAATATTTGTTCGATGTTGTTCAAATCGACTTCATTACCAGACTGTAGTTTTACGTTATATTGATTATTGATGAATTGATATAAAAAAGTGTATATAGTCATCCCGTTGAGATAAGCTCCGGCTTTAGTCTTATCGTTTCTCAAAACAGCGTCTCTTACAGCTCTTTTAAAGATATCAATCTTTTCTTCAAAAACGTTCGCTTTTGGGTTCATTCCAAAGATTGTCAGTTCATGTAGCGCCTCTATTGAGTTTTTCCAAGTATTATCTTTTGCCCAATAAGTTTCGTTATTCAGTAAAAGGCCCTGTTTACGGTAAGACTTTTCGGCAATATCTATATTCTCTTTTGTTGCTGTATCAAGCAGAGACTTAATACTGTCCTGGTTTACGTTAGACGACGCTTGTACGTTCTCTACAGAGACACTTAAACAAGTTATCGTCGGCAAAACTGTTGCTATAGCAAACAGTAATTTGTTAATTTTGATCATATTTTTCAATACTTCAAATAACAGCTATACCCTATTCATTAATATATCACATTTGGAGCGTAAATGTTATTAAATTATTGATGCCACTATCCATTACATACAAGACCTACTCTGTTGATAAAATAACTATGGGAAACAAGTTTTGTGACATTTTGATATGGCTAAATTGTATTTTTATTACTCTGCAATGAACGCTGGTAAGACAATGAAACTATTACAAAGTAGTTTTAATTACCGGGAGCGTGGCATGAATACATTGTTATATACTTCGGCATATGACACGCGTTTTGGCAAATCTTTAGTTGCTTCTCGTATTGGAATTTCGGAACAGGCAAATACTTTCGAGCCAAAAACTAATATATATGAAGATGTAAATGATATTATTGCCGAGAGAACCAATAATAATATAAGTAATTGCGCTCCCGGGAATATACATTGTGTCTTTATTGATGAAGCGCAATTTTTAACAAAAGAACAAGTTAAACAGCTTTGCCAAATAGTTGATGAATTAAATATTCCGGTTTTAACATACGGGCTTCGAAGTGACTTTTTAGGAGAACCTTTTGAAGGCAGTAAATATCTTTTAATATACGCAGATGAACTTATAGAGGTTAAAACTATATGTTTTTGTGGAAAGAAAGCAATAATGAATGCAAAATTTGACGCTAATAATAAGATAGTCCGCACAGGTGACCAAATAGATATAGGTGGAAACGAAAAGTATATATCTTTATGCCGAAAACATTTTAATGAAGGTCGTTTGAAATAATAGTTTTATGCTGTGTACCAGCATAAACCATGTTTAAACAAAGTATTAATTGACAAGTTCATACATTAATAAATCTGCGTGATTTGCCGGTTTTGTAGCTTTATATATCGTTACATAATCAACAATGGATTTACTATTATAAAATACATTTTCAAGGTTCTTTTCTACAAAATATATTCTATTGCTATCACAGTAGTGCCAAGACGAACTATTATCAAGTTTTACAACAGCGCGGGCATGCCTGGAAAGATCGACTGTGTAACGTTCCTTATTATCAAACACTTCATTAGCAGGTATTTTATTGTATATCGGTAAGTGTTCTGTCAATGTCATACCTCTTAATTCATAGATCATTAATTTGTTATCGGGGGAATACTCTATTTTATACTTCGCATATTGGTTTGTAACATTTGTTACATCTTGAGGATCGGAGCCTACTCCTGCATTTACGTTTTTAACGTTAGGTATTAAGTGACGAATTGCTGGATCAGCTGGAAGATATGTTTTTTTATCTGTTGCTACTCCGGCAGACAAGATAGGATCTATAGGCTGTTCAAAGGTTACCTTTTTTGTATCAAATTTTATTTGCTTCAGCTTAGGGAATATATTTAATAGTATAGTTGTAGCTGTGTGAGCAGTTCCACCATTTTCTAATAATTTTAGATGCACATTAACTTCACTTCGAGAAATTTCATTCAAATCAAATTCGTTTGAATAACAAAAACTTTTTAGTACATCTACAAATTCAATTGTTTTGTTTCTATTTTCATCTTGGATATTGGAAAGCTTTTTAATAAATTTTCCCCAATTCCCGAGTGTGCTTAAGTCATCATTCGCTGTAGATGCAATAAGTACTTGAGCTCCTGCCTGAACCCAGCAACGGTTACCGCCATTTGAAAACCTTAAAGGTTGTTTTCCACTATAATCATTAAATTTTCTATTTTGTTTCCAGTCCCAGAAGTACAAACTACCATTAACAGTTTTTTTAATTACATCGTAAAAATTAATATGTCCTGTTGTATCGAATTCATTACCAGAAAAATCTCCTGACTGAGTAACATTATTTAATAAATTTTTATATATTAATAAATTTTTATATATTTGATCGTTGTTTTTGATAAATTCGCCATATCTATACCAATCTGTTAGTTTGTATATTATATCTTTGTGTAGAACATTAAATTTATCCTGTTCTTTTAGTCCTAATGATTTAAATATCAAGCTGTATTCATTTCTATTTCTATTTCTAATATTTGTATATATATTATCAACTGATAATTCTTTTGTCAACTGATCTTGTAGATATTGCGAGTACAATAACTGTCCGGCATATGCATTGAACTCTTCATTTTCTTTTGAAAGTTTGCAAAATTTTACCCAATTATCAGCTGTTACATCTTGATAGTCGATGTTAAATCCATCAAGTGCATCTGGAGCTTTGGTTCCGACATCCAATCTCAAGAACAAATCGTTATACAGAGGGGAGATATAGCTGTTATCAACAGTAACCCATCTGTATTCTGTTATATACCGCGTTTCGCCACTGTTATTACTCGGTTGGTTATTACTTGAAAATACCGTACTGACATCACCATTCAGTCCGGGAAAACCAAATCCAGCAACTAGAACCCCGATTAATACAACTACCCCGACCACGCGTTCGCTCCGCCCTGTACTTTATCTAATTTTACATCGTTAATGTGTATTTGGTAAATAGGGTAGTTTTCGTATTAGGAGCGCCTTCTATTCCATTGTTCTTTACTAATTAAGCTATAAATCAATGTATTAGCAAAATTTGCGGGAGATGTTTGTCCTTCGTAGTTGTACGCCATGTATGTATCGTCTCTATTCAGTAAATTCTGTAAACTATCTGCTGAATAATAAAACATATTTGAATCACAATAATGCCACCAGGAACTATCATCAATTTTTATAATTGCTCTTTGATGGGTAGCTGGTCTAACAACACCTGTGCCAATATTTTTTATTAAGTGTTTCATATATTTATTAGCGGTCTGTTGTTCAATAATTCCAATACCACGTAACTCGTATACAAGTAATCGCGATGCATCAGGCTCATCACGCCATTTAAGTTTATAATCCGCATATAGATTTGGAGACTGTAGCTCAGGATAGTAGTTATCAATTCCGGGTTTCGATGGATTAAGTCCGGGGATTAAATTTTTTACAGAAACAAAAGCTGGAAACGTTTCTCCTGTATTAGATTTTTCACACATTAGTATTGGATCGAATTCTTGTTCAATTAATATTTCTTTCGTTTTAATTTTTTTCTGTTCTATTTCTGGGAAAAGCATAAGAACGGTTTGAATTCCATTTTCTGCACTAGAACCGCCAAGCTTAATGTTTATATGATCACTATTTAGATGCGATAAAACGTCCTCAACTACATCGTTTTGCACAGAATATTTCTCACGTTCTTTAGCAATAGCAATATCATTAGGAGACGCCTCGAGATTTTCAAGCTCGGCTGATGTTGGATATTGATTTTTAAATTTTTCCATATAATAGGAAGATATTACGTGTTTTAATTCGAAGCCCTCAAAAGGTTTATTTTGACTATTTTTTTTATTACTTATTTTATTTTCTCTTAAGGCTTCACGATATCGGTCACCTAAGTACTGCCGAAAATCGTTCCAATTAACTAGATATTTTGGATCGTCATTCGAAACCATTGATGTAATAAGCTGAAATCCCCCCATAAACCAACAGTACAGCCACCCATTGTTTACTTTTACTGGTTGCTTTCCTGTATAGTCTGCATATTTTCTATTAGTTTTGAAATTCCAAAAAGCTAACGTTCCTTTTATCATTTTATAGACAATTTCCTTAAGCGAAAAGTCCTTCATATTACTAAATGCTGGATTGCTACTTTGAGCGTCCCAAAAATAGTTGGGGTATATCGAATTATTTAATAAAAACTTAAAATGTGTATCGTTGTAGCCACAGATATAAAATAAAGATGGGTTATATTTCCCATTAAGCAGTCGTGAATATTCTGAAGCAAGGTATATATCGTTGTATTTGGGTAATCCGAACTTCTCTGCGATCAAGCTAAATAAGTGGGCAGACCAAACTCTTTTTGCTTCTACTACCGTTTTTATTCCATTAGGAATTTTTGTGTTATGGACAGCCTCTTTTAACTTCTCCGACGTGTTTTCCCATAGAGAAACCAACAGGTGGCTTGCATATGTTTTAAAATCATCACGGGTTGCACAAAGATTTATAAATTGAACATATTCCTCTTGCGTTAAGTCTTGCCAATTAATTTCGATTCCTTTACTACTACCAGGTACATGAGTTTGTGTTCCGTCATATATTTTTGGTAAGCGAGCTATTTCAGCATTTACTTCTCTTTCTAATTTTTTATCTGCCTTTTTCTCTTCAAGTGCTTTTTTCATAAGCTCTTCTTCTAGTTTTCTTTGTCTCTCCTCTTTTTTATTCTTTTGTTCCAATTTTTGTAATCTTTTAGTTTTATCTATCTTAGCTTTTACTTCGTTTTCAAGTTTTATTCGCTCATTATTAACAAGATTATTAAATTCTTTCTTATCTGCTGGTTCAATATTTTTCTTAACATATTTTCTTAATTTTTCTTCATTCTTAGAAGAGGAATAACTAGAGTTATTTGATGGAGACGTATATGATGTACTATTTCCACTTTTTCCGCTACTCCCGTTATCACTCATTGTTGCCAGTGGTATCGTTATAAGCGTTAAACCTAATAGTGCAACTATCGCTATCATTTTAATTTACTCCTTTTTCTCTATCTTTTAATGAATTATAACTTTTTATATCTTGATCAGCAAATTATTAACTTATGCATAACCAAGTGTATAACTAACTTATATATAATACCTTAAGGCTAACTAATTTCTACTATAATAACCTTGTAGTTTATCGTTTACCACACAATTTATGATGTCAGACTTAAATAATAAAACAGCACTTTCATTTATTGGAATAGTAATCGGATGGGTGTTTTACATATTTGCATATTTTTCGCGTGTAGAGCCTGGAGTATTAGTAGATTATTTAATGAAAGACTTTAGTTTAAATGCGACACAAATAGGGTCGATAGTATCAATGCTATATGTGCCATATGTAGCGATGCAG
>CACZTP010000014.1:22013-44599 GCA_902784055.1 uncultured Pseudomonadota bacterium | reverse complement strand
TCACATATTTCACATTGTAAATCAATAGGGTATGCCCATTTGTCCAAATAATTTTTGTTTTGCTGAAGTTAGGAGGAATTTTGACACAGACCACAGATAATTAAGACACGGGGAAGGTATATGTAGAAAAGCAAATAATAGAAATTTATCCTAGCCAAAATTAGCATTTATTCAAGACATCTTCATTTTTTTTAAGCGAAGTAACGTTATCTGATTTCGGTATTTCTTAAGAATTTCGAACTTGTACTCATCTATTATAAACACCTGTCCAATATTTGGAATTATTCCTATCGCATTTATAACTAATCCAGCAACAGTTGCTACATCTTTGCTTCTTAAATTTGAGTTTATTTCTCTATTCAAATCTCGAATGTTTGTATTTCCACTTACTATATACGAACCGTCTGATTGTTTCCGAATACTATTAGTAATAGCAACATCATGTTCATCGGCAATATCCCCAACAATTTCTTCTATTATGTCTTCTAATGTTATTATTCCCATTACTCCCCCATATTCATCGACAACTACAGCAAAGTGCTCCCTGTTTGATTTAAATGACTGAAGTTGTGCAAGAAGATCTTTATCTTCAGGAATGAAGTGCGGCTTCAGAAGGATTTTTTTTACATCTATTTTGTCTAGGCTAATTGTTTTAATGGTTTTTAAAAAATCTTTTGCATGTAATATTCCGATTATATTGTCGGGGTTTCCCTTCCATAGAGGAATTCTTGTAAATGGACAATTTAAAACACAATTTGTTATTTCATCAATTGGTAAATCTACTGAAAACATTGTTACGTTTTTTCGATGCACCATAATCGATCTAACGTCAACCGAACTCAGATCAAGAATACTTCGCAACATTGCTTTTTCTTGCTTTGTGTCATTTTCATTCAGCCCTTCATGTAAATCAATTGCTCCCTTTAACTCTTCAAGCGATGCTTGATACTGTTCTTCCTTGTTTTTCGAACGAACGTGTATTAGTTTTATAATTCCATCCGAAACGAAAGCTATTACTTTGTTTAAAGGTTTTAAACATATATATAAATATTTGATGAAGTATGCCGAAGGTAACAAAATCTTTTCTGGATCCGTTATTGTAAGCATTTTTGGCAAAACTTCGGCAAATAATACAATAAATATACTAACGATTATTGGACCGTAAAATATTGCACTTTCTCCAAAAATATCAACAAATAATGAGTTAGAGAGTGATACAACAAGTGCATTAATTATTGTACAACATGTGAGTATTGCGCTCAAAACTAACGTAATATCTGCCTGCAAAGATATTATTACTTTTGCTTTTTTATTCCCACTTTGAGCAATACTAAACATTTTAGGTTTCGAATAAGCAGTAAGAGCGGTTTCGCATGATGCAAAATAGGCGCTCAAAAGTAATAAACAAAATACAAAACCTAATGATAACAGTTCTGCAATCATCTTGTTCCACCTACCCTCCTATGTACACATAGATCAAAATACATGCTTGTTCCCCTCTCAGTAAAAACTGATAACACAAACAAAGTATTAACGAACATTTTTACTTTAATTAATTTAATTTTTCATCTGCTTCTGCTACCATTTTAGCATATATCGTGTAACGAACAAATTATTGTGTTGCAGATCTTGGTATACTGACAGCTGATTGTTGTTTATATCCATTCTATTCTATAACTTTATTATGCGGTTTGTCGATTTATTAGCATCATGTTATCTTATTGCACACGCTGTATTTTTATGTTTTTTCCCTTTAGTTGTTGATGCAACTCCAATATCTACTAAAACATTATTGTTAGTTACAATAGCATCATCAGGTTTTTTGATTAAAACGGTTCGTCAAATTTTTATTAAAGAAGTATTCAAATGGTATTACGATCATCGATTTTCAATATCAAAAGTTGATACTTTACGTTGTTGTTTTGTGTGCCTTTTTTATCAATTTTCGTTGTTTTCACTTGTTCTTGTTTTAAACAAAGTGACACTAAGCTATCTGTTCCATATATCAGATTTCAACCAATTTTCAAGAGGCAACATTGCGTTTTGTGCATTATTATTTATTGAAATTCTAGCGCTTAATTTTTCTATTTATAAATTTATTTTAAAAAAACATTTTGAATCTAATGTAAATAAATATGCTCTACTATATTGGCATTGCCGACAAATTTTTGAAAAACACAACGTTCCCAATAATTTACATATTTCAAAAGTAAGATGTGTTTGGAAACGTATAAATACGCACAAAATCCCTTGGATGTATTTTGAAAATATATATCGTGAATTTGTTTCACAAACGCTATTACTCATAGGTATTATATACACTCTAACCCAAGTTGATAGCGAAAAATATCCTGCAAAATACATTACGGATGCTATGCGTCGCGTTGTAGGCATTCTTAAACACATATATTGCTATTTTTCTAATTATAAATTTATAATAAACGTATTAATATTTATGTTAAGTATTATACTTTTTGCCTTTTATCTGAAAAAGGTATTGCAATGGACTATAACAGATACGAACAAACTGATTGTAAACAAGATAAGAACTCCTTTAATAAAAAGGATGTCTAGAATTTATATAAAGACAAAACAGAAAAACAATACACACATTTCATATTACTATGCATTAAAATGGAGTACATGTATTATATCTGGAATATGGCTGTTAGTTTTATTAAATAAATTTGTTGCCAATAGTAATACAGCAATTTTTATAAATATGATATATTCAACTATATACCTAATAATCTTGTATTTCACATTACATAATTATGTAACAAAATATTCAATTGTATATAAAAAAATATTTATTTGTGATAATAAAAGATACGAATTTTGTATCTCAACAGATAACTGGGGATTATAGCCATTCCGCAACAAACATGGTACAATTTAACCGAGGAACGGTTATACGCGACCGTTAGCAAAACCAGCGACAATGAATTACGAATATATATTCGCTCATCTTACCGTAGTAACAGTAACAACAGCCATATTCGGCGTGTTGCTTGGGCGTTTAAAGCAACCTGTAATGATAGGGTATATACTTGCTGGAATATTAACAGGACCAGGTGGCTTAGGAATTATATCGTCTCAAGAACAGATACATTTTTATTCGGAACTTGGTATATTATTGCTTTTATTTGTAATAGGTCTGGAATTAAACATAAAATCTTTTTTAAAGATGTGGAAAATTCCAACTCTTTTTACAGTAATCCAAGTTATTGGAAGTTCATTAATTGCTATTGCACTTAGCAAATTGCTCGGAATTTCAATTTATGTCGCTCTTTTAACCGCATTTTTTACATGTCTGTCATCAACTGCTGCAATAGTAAAAGTTCTAGAGCATATGGGAGAAAATCGGACTGATATAGGTCATATATCAATAGGCATACTAGTCGCTCAGGATATAGCTGTTGTTCCAATGATGCTTATAATAAAGCAATGCGGGAAGCCCTTGGGTTTATCGGTTTATGCAAGTTTAGCTTTTGCCATTATTGCCGTTGTTTTATTGATAAGGTATTTAGGAAAGAAAGATAAAATAGTAATTCCAACTAATAAATTAATTCCAAATCCTGATTTGGTTCCTGTAGTAACTTTAGCTTTATGTTTTGCAATTGCCTCTGTTGTTTCATTGTTAGGGTTATCAGAAGCTTATGGAGCTTTTCTTGTAGGGCTTTTTATCGGAAATACTCAGGAAAGACAAAATGTTTTGAATAATATAAAACCTATACAAAATGTTTTGCTTATGGTGTTTTTTATATCTGTAGGTTTAATGTTTGATTTAAAGTTTTTATGGCAACATTGGTTGGTTGTACTTGTATCACTATCATTAATAACTGCGTGGAAAATATTTTTCAACACAATTGTTTTGCGAGTTTTATCGATAGAACTGGCAAAATCAGCAACAATAGGAACAATATTAGCTCAGTTGGGAGAATTTTCACTTGTGTTAGCTAGTATAGCAACACAATCTGGAATAATTGGTGAATACGGTCAGAAACTAATAATATGTGTTACTGCTTTATCCCTATCATTAAGTCCTCTATTTATAGCTATCGCATCAAAAACTCGTAGGTTGTCTGTACTAGGAGACAATGCAGTTTCATCTGTAGTTAAAGTTATGCTATCAGGTAAATTCTCCAGTTTTGTTAAAAAACTTATTGAAAAATCAAAATCTTCAACGCAACCGGATCTACCAGAGCAACCAAAAGAGTAACGTTATATATTAATAGCCCACTCTTTTACTATTTCTATGACAGTTGTCACATCGTCATTACTCAACATCGGGTGAAGAGGAATTGATAAAAGCTGACTATAAAGTTTTTCCGTATTAGGTAGTGAATAACCTCGATTAAAATATGTCAATAAGTGATTTGGTTTATATTGAACTCCACAACCTATATCATGTGACAATAAATATTGCATTAAATCATTTCTTAATCCTTCATTTACTATTATTGGGAAAATGTGAGGTATTGCCGTTTCGTAGTTAATTGGAAGTAACCGGATGTGAGGTAAACCGTTAAGTTCAGAAGCATAACGAGAGGCAACTGAACAACGAATATTACCTATGAAGTTTATTCTTGATAACTGAGCTCTACCTATTGCAGCACATAAATTACCCATGTGATAGCGCCATCCTTGTTCTTTTACGTCAAAATCCCAACTTCGTTCACCATTTATTCGACGCTCAGTGTCTCCGATTACATCTAAAAGTCTTAAATCTTTTATTCTGTCTGTAAGTTCTTTATCGGGTGTAACTATCGCCCCCCCACTTGTACATGAAAGGTTTTTTATAGGATCGAAGCTAAAACAAAACACGCTGTCACGTAATATTGTGTTTTTGGAACCAAAAGAATGAGCGGCATCTTCAATTACATATAAATTATACTGTCTTGCGAGTTCATATACTGCGTTTATATTATTCTCAATACCAGCATACAATACCGGAATTATTGCTTTAGTCTTATGTGTGATACGAGATTCGGCGTCTTCAACATCAATAAAACATTCATCATCAACATCACAAGGAATTGGTACAGCCCCTAATGCCGAAACTGCTTGAAATGTTGCCACATACGTTAATGACGGTACTAAAACTTCATCACCATGTTTTATACCAACACCTTGAAGAGCAAGCTGTAAAGCAGCAGTACATGAATTTACAGCAAGAATATTAAGCTCTTCACGACCGAAATATTGTTTTAATTCCTGTTCAAACATGTAGGTTTCATATCCCATTGATGTTACCTGACTTTGCAATACTCTTGTCACAGCTTGTATTTCAAGTTCTCCATATGACGGAGAAGAAAGTTTTATTGTCATTAAATTAGCCTATTGGCTGTTCACTTACGGTAATCAGTGTATCATTTTCAGGCAATACTGGCACCTCGTCTGAATTCAATATGTCATTAACTTGTTGTGAAATTGGTTCCTCAATTAAAATTTCTTCCTCTTTTGGTTTTTTAATAAATCTTGCTGATATGTCTTCTTGTTGGGTGGCGTTGGCTTGTTGTACGGTTTGAGTACGTAGCTTATCACGTAATAATACTTTTGATTTTGTATTAGACGCCTTTTGTGTTGTTTTTGAAGTTGTTGGCTTTTTATCCTCAGCATTGCGATATACTTTTGGAACAGCAAATTCAGACTTTCCTGAAAGTGCTTTGTCTGCAAGTATCGGAGTATTACGTAAATTAATAATAGATTGTGGTAATTTTGGCATATCTCCCGGAACTGACGGTATTTTGATGCTTACCAATGGTTCGCTTTCAGAACTCTGAGGTTTGTAAAGAGTAAGCCCTACATATACCTGGGTAGATCTGTTATCATTTAGTGGGATTTTAAATGACAAAACTGTTTGATTAGCATCGCTCAGTGTTGAATTAAGACCTGACACTCTGTATTTTTGCAAAAACCTCAGTAAAGACCAATTTCCAGTACATTCAAACCTTGCTAAGTTGGCGTCAACTGAATAATCTGGATCGCCTTCATCAAAGTCGGGTCTTGGGGCTTCGTTATCATTTTCCGCATATCTGAAATCGATTGATACAGGTTCCCCAAAAAACCAAGTACCGTGTTTGTAAGGATTTATAGCTTCTATGTTCGCATCGTGATTGGGATGAAAAACTCTATCAATTAAATATTCAGTATTTTTCTCGTTTCGTTTGTTAACATTAAAATTCATATCCATTTTTACTTTAACGACTTCAAAATTATTGACAATATTGTCTCCTAACATATCCTTAATTGATTGAACTTTTTTCAAAAAATTGTATGCCTGTTTTCCATCATCTAATTGATATATTTTTTCTAAAATTGCCTCTGGACTTCCGCCACATTCGTTGTACAACTTAAAAAACTCTCTTACTGTGTCAAGATCTACATCTCTCTCAATACGTTGTTTTGTATTAAAAATTTTAAATGGGTAGAATCGTTCTAAATACCGAGTATAGTAGTTCCTCAGCCGTTCATAACGATTTATACTTCTTTGACGTAACAATACTTCAGCTTTCTTATATAAAGTTTTTTTAATAGTACGCGCAATTTCAGTAAAATAATCTCCAGTATCGACTTTTAATTCTTCAATCGTTATTTTATCAGCAATGTTATCAATTGTATAAGAATTGAGAGTATTTAAAATAAACTTTTCCAGATTGCTTATTGAGTTATGTGGATCCTTTTTGTTAAAACTTTCTGCACTATCGACAATACGAACCCAGCGATATAACTGTGAATGATGTCCGTAGTTCTTGTCGTAAACATATTCAGAATTGAGAAAATCAACAATAGGCTTAGCAAACTCAATTACTAACCGAGTAATTAAACTCCGCTGAAGGCGAACATATGCCTTTAAATCCTCAGTATCAGATACGGCATAGGCATGAAATCCAGCACCAGCCTTACCATCCCATGTACCAAAATCAAGACTTATTGGTTTGTATGGTTGTTGATCATCTAGAAGGTTATCAACATGTTTTAAAAGATCAAACCCTATTTTGTTAAGAACGGTTCTTAAATTAGTAAAAACAAAATTAGGTTGTTCTTCTCTTAATACTGACAACAGTTTTTGGAACTTTGGTGCTACAGTCTTTAGTTCTCCAACCTGTCTTTGTAGAGTTTCTTCAGAAGTTAACTGTTTTGTAAGTCCTATTGGCGCATCAACAAAGCTCTGTGCTTTACCGACTATTCCAGAAATGACTGCATATAAATTTGTTCTCGATATCAGGTTAATTCCTTCCTGCATTATTTTTGGAAATTCTGCAAGCTTTGTTACTATAAAATCGTCAAAATCCTGACTTACAATTGTTGCATATTTTATAAGCTCATCATCCCAATAAATAATTTTTTCTTTTGGAATGTCTGTTATAAGTTCATAATTTAGCGGAACACTCATAAACGAAGATGATACCCAATTATTAATAATTTTTCCAAACATAAGAACGGGAGCTGTTATTGGTCGACTTTCGTTATCCTGATTGTTTACAGAAGTATTAGCCTCAAGTTTTTTGTTAAGATTTAACAGCTGTTCTTTAATAAAGTTATAGTTATAATTAAATATACCGAGCATGTGTTCAACTGTTTCTTTTCCAAATAGAAGAGTTACGTTATCAAATAGTTCTTTATAAATTTTTTCAGGACTAAAATGATCAAGCCATGTCTCACCTTCATTGCCAAGATTTTTACATGCTTTTGTTAATTCATTAGCGAATTTCCGTATTTCATCACATTTTGGATATTCTCTTATAGTCTGACGAGAAAGTTGTTTTATAAAAGTATCTATTCGAACTATAAAGTTGTCTTTTGAATTGAAAATAGTATTTATAAAGTTGTTGAACAATGCATACACCGTGTTGTATATTGTTTGTTTGTGCGGAGACAGATCAAGGGAAGGGTACCTTGTGTCAAGAAGAATAAGCCGAAAATCTTTGTAGTTTCCTAAGAACTGCGGTTGTAAGTTTCCTTTAAATGTATACTCAATAAGATCGTTCAGATCATTCGGATTTCCAGAAACACGCAAGCCATCAAATTTGTTAACAAATTTTTCTAATTCAATTAGGTCGGTAATATAGTTGTTAAGTTTTTTATAAAGGATGCTTGTAGTTGGATTTAAAGTCTCATCAAGTGTTGGTTTATTATTTGGTACTTGCATATACAGCATATGTTTAATTTTAAGTAACAGATTTATATATATGGTTCTTATTACTACTCTTTGATACGAATTTATAAAAGTTGTTTGTAGCTTGCGTCCTATTGAACTGAACCATGAGGCTGGAACAAAGCATGAATATAAGCCAACACTATTCAATTGTTGCATTAATGAAAGTAATTGATTACTGTAATTTGCTAGTATTTCGTTTCCTCTACTATCAAGTGTATTAATATCTAAATTATTCGAGTTTTGAAGTATAAATGAAAGTTTGCATAACGTAGGATAAATGTTATTTTTATTATTATTTAAATTGTCTTTTGCATTAAACAACCCGTAGCTACCTATAATAACAAATGCAACTGTTGCAATTTTTGCAATAAAAATTGCTTTATGTGCTTTGTGCATCTTTGCATGTATAGGAGTAGCAATGTTTGCTTCAGCGAATATTTTTTTAAGTAAAAGATCCTCGAAGAAAAATATTTTTTTAGGTACTGAATTTTCATCTTTGAATGATGCCGAAAT
The DNA here is from genome assembly GCA_902784055.1 of uncultured Pseudomonadota bacterium. Classification (GTDB taxonomy): domain Bacteria; phylum Pseudomonadota; class Alphaproteobacteria; order RUG11792; family RUG11792; genus RUG14087. The sequence continues at coordinate 35,922 of CACZTP010000014.1, read as the reverse complement.
ATTTCCTGCCTCGTTAATATTTGCATCAGGTGTTCCTATGACTGCCATCGCATTGTCCCCTGGCTTTCCTGATAGCATTGACAATCCATCGATTGGTATCATCTTGCTGTCTCCAGTGAAGTAGAAGCCCCTGAAGTAAGAACCTTCTGAATTTGCTGATGCTTCAAAAATTGTATTGATATAGCAACTCAAACGTTCTTGTATGCTGAGTAATTCACTTGGGAAAACAAATACTCCATCTTTTGTCGCCTGTGTAAGATTTTCTGAAAATATTTCAAGACGAATTGTATTAAGCTCATTTGCCAGCTCTTCAAATGCCATATTTAAAATATTTGAGTTATATACTGTGTCTATAGTAAAAGGAGACGACCATCCTAACATATTGTTTCTATTACGTATTGGCAATTCAGAACAAAAACTTTGAAATCCTGGGATAATATCTGTTTTCGTAACAACTATATATATAGGAAGTCTTAACCCTAAGTAATGTTGTGTATAGGCAAGTTTTCGGGAAATGTATCCAGCACGATGTTTTATTTCCTCCATAGAGATCTTTTTTTTTCCATACAACTCTGTTGCCGATATAGTAAGAATTAATCCATTTATAGGTCGTTTCCCTCGGTATCTATACAATAAATGTAAAACTGTTGACCAGTTGTCTACGGATGTTTCGGGCATAAATACATCCCCTTTCACATCAATAACAACACCGTTTTTTAAGAACCACCAAGACAATGGATCAGTGTCATCTTCAGTAAAATCGTCATGGGTAAATCCTCGTAATAGAGATGATTGCCCCGAATTAGTAGCCCCCAAGACAACAAACCACGGTAGTGAGTAACGATCTCTTATTCCTAAGCTTTTTTTTAAATATTCGGTTGCTTTAAAAAATGATTTTGTTATTTTGTCCGCTTGGATCCAGTTTCTAGCAAGCAAAAAACGATTAATACATTCACCAAGCCACCATATTATTGGATTGTTTCGAACTCCTCCCATTTTTGAAACTTGAACTGGAATATTAGCATTTTCAATTGGCAACATTGCTGATGGCGGTAATTCCGGAAAATTTTGTACCGACTTACGATCGCGTTTTATTGTTATCAATGTGACTACAACGACAACGAACATAGCAATAAAAGCGACAAACAATATTATTCCAATAATTAATGGAAATGAACTTGAATTATTCCTTATATAGGAAAATATACCGTTTGACACTGTTTACACTCCGGAATACTGATACGAAACAGTCTGTTGTTGTGCCCTGTTATCAATAGCAATCGGATGTTGTCGCATTTGTAGGCTAATTTGGTCAACAAGTGTATATATATCGTTAGTTATTCCATACCATACGATGTACGATACAGAAATATAAACAGCAAATACTACGACTATGCACGTTATCCAATATTTTGTATCTGGTAATTCTATTTCGCTACCTTCTGAACATGTGTATTCGTAACATTTTTCAATTAAATGGCTTCTACCAGGATAAAACAATCTATTAGATAACGGATGTACAAGCGCATATAGCCGACTTCTATAACTTGCAATGTGTTCATCACATTTATTTTCATCTCTAAACTTGCCTTTAAATCCTAAATTTAATGACATCAGATATATAAAAGCCATATCTTCATCACGCGTTACTGTTATAGTTTCTTCAGCCATTTCGAAGAATTTATTACCTGCAATTTCGGATTGAAATAGTTGTTTTTCTAATAAATATTGCTTCCATCGTTCTTTTCCTTCCCAGTTAATATTTAAAAACGTTTCGTCGGCAAGAACAGTAAATAAGTAACGCATATCATTAACTGAACAAGCTGGCAAATGCGATTTTACTGACACAAGTTCACTAGCACTGTTAATTGCCATAATCAATTTTTTTTGAATAGCAACAATTGTTCCTTCTAACTCATCGTTATATGCGTAAACATCTGCAATATTTTTGTCACTTTTATCCTCGCTAAAATGGATTTCATCAACAACTGGAGGGACAACTTCAGCTTTCAAATAAAAGCTAAGAGCTTTTTCCTTTTGCCGTAGTAGCTCATAATAGAATGCTTGAAAACTGTTAACTGTGACGCTTGTTCCTGAAATCATTTTGTACCATTGTTCGGATGTGGCAAATATAAAATGATACTTTTCGGTTGAAACTTAGCATCGCTACCTGGATTGAAGACGTGTAAATTTTGCTCAGCTTTTATATATCGCGAATTTATTTCTACTTCGAATAGCCTTGTATTTGATCCAGGCATTATTTCTGTTGCAATTTCAGGAGTAACTTCACGTCTTACAGCTCCAGGAGTGCGTTTTAGCCTGACATTATCCAACGCAAAATCTGACACTATTACAGCATTTTTAATCCATGTAGATATATTACTAATATCTGTCAATCCCGTGCTTTGTATCCCAATATAAAATTTTTTATCTTTTGCACAATCTATGTCTTGTTGAGATATGTATTTGTAAAAGAATAGTTCATGTTTGCTAAAAGGTAATGCAGTATAGCCTTTATCAATCGTAGATATATATTTATAAATAAGTTCAATTATAGGCAATATACAGCTATTAATATCTGAGTGATTATACGAAGGTATTGTTGGTAATACATCTGTAGATAAATTACTAATTGCAAAAACATTTCCTAATATCTTTACCATTTCTCTATATAACTCATACGGCTTAACATCTTCGCTGAACAAAAGAGCCTCGGCGGACGTAATAGTCACTATCAACTGCATTAAAGCTACCCGATAATCGAATATCGCAACACATTCTGTTGTATTAACTATCCTGCTTGAAATATTTTGTTTATTTCTTAGCGTTGAAACTATTTCTATACACTGCCTCCATATAAAAGAATTTTTAGAAATGTAAAAACAGGGGGGCGTAAATTCCGATTTAAAAAAGTTTCCATCTCTAAGAGAGATACGAGCAATGGGAATGCCTATGCAACAGTCTGGGACTTCGTAACACAAAAATGCATTAGGAATAAGACCCGGGATTACTGTTTCATTTCCAATAATGTTTTCATCAGCAACTGAAAAGCCATCAGTAGTATAAAACCTCGGGCTATTACCAGATAATGGGGATGTTTGATCTGATAAGCTAGTTATAGCAATGTATATTATTATTTCGTTATCAATTGCATCAGTAATAGATGTGCTATTTAGTTTTATTTCCAGAGGCTTGATATGTTGCTGAGTATTGGCACAGTATTGTATGTACAAACCATCTTTGAAAACGGCTTCAATTTCCCTCAGTCTAAATATACCGGTTGATAATGCGTTTTCATCTACATCTATAGAAACAATTCCCCAATTGTAATTAGATATTAATGACATTTTTTTAGCTAATATGAGAAAGTTACGTAAATCATTTTGTTGAAAAAGATGTTGAGACAACAACATACCTTCGTGCCAATAAATTTTAAGTGGTAGCGTTTTTTTGCTAATTTGAGTAGAAGACGAAGCATCAAGCGACATGATAAGTTTTTCAAATCAGCGAATTTTTCATATTTATTTTAGCTAATTTTAACTAAACGTTAACTATACGACTTCACTCCCGGTGAGTCATTTTCTATGTATGTTGATTGTGCAAGTTTTTTTTTGTTATCATATGCACATAATGCTGTGTTGTGCTTGAATTGCACATTTAAAGATAAAAGTCTTAAGAGGTTCCATGAAAATAGAATCTATAAAAGTTGAGAGACTCTCTTCCGAGGGATTAAAATCTGTTTATAAAATTTCTGTTCCAGCTGAGGTTGTTGAAGATGGGCTTAACACCGAAGCAAAAGAGCGGGGACGAAATTTTAAAATGCCCGGCTTTCGTCCTGGACATGTTCCTATCTCCATTATCAGAAACAGATTTAGAGATGATGTAAAAAAAGGTGCGTTGGATAAGATAGTTTCAGTTGCATGTAACAAAGTAATAAAGGATGAAAAAATCGAGGAATTGGCTGTTCGTCCAAATTATAAACTTGATAATCAATTGGAAGATAATAAGGACCTTAATTTTAGTCTTACTATCGAGGTTGCCCCCAAGTTTGAATTAAAACCTTATGATTTTGAAATATCAAAAGTGGTTCCTAATGTTCCACAGTCTGAAATTGAAGAGTTCAGAAAAAATACAATGGATAGAAATCCTATCTATAAAGATTCGAAGGAAGGCGATGTTGTCCAAAACTTAGACAAAGTAACGTATAAAGCACTTTACTACAAAGATGGAAATGCTGACGCGTCTAAAGACGCTAACGGTTCTGTAGTTATTCCGTTGACAGTACCAGATAATGAAAAGTTCCTCAAGATATTGATCAATAAAAAAGTAGGAGATGAATTAGATTTTAATCCTGAGGATCAACCTAATGTCACTTATAAAGTATCAATTGAAAAAATAGAAAAAGCAATAAAAGATGTAAACCCTAAAGATTATGCTGTCAAGGCAGGGTTTAAAGACTTATTAGAATGGGACGCTACAATAAAACGTCACATTGAAAACAATATAAACAATCAAGCGTATTTATACCATAAAAGTCAGATAATTGAAGCTCTTATGAAACAGTATTCTTTTGACTTACCACAAAGTGTGATTGAAAGAGAAACTCAGGTTGTCCTAAATCAAATAAAGGCAGAACGAGAAGAAAGAAAAAAGAAAGGTGATAAAATCGAAGATAAGACTGATGAAGAGCTTAAAAAAGAGTACGCCGAAACTATAGATAAACGGGTTTTATTAGGGTATATATTTAACAAAATCGCCGTTAAGGAAAATATAGTTGCAAGTGACGATGAATTAAACAAAGTGGTATGGGATGAGATTAATCAAAATCCTCAGTTCGCAAACCAAATAGTTGATTATTATCGTAAGAATCCTGTCTTATTGACTTATAAACGTGCTGAAATTACGGAACATAAAGTTGTTGATTTTCTAGTGTCAAATGCGAAGACAAAAGATGAACAGTTAACTCTAAAGGAAATAACAGAAAAAGTTCATAAGCTGTTAGAAGAGGATGATGATGAACAAACAAAGAATTGATGAGGCTAACAAAAGTAGCAAACATTGTATGTTTAATACTTTTGTCCCTATAGTTGTTGAACAGACTAATCGAGGAGAAAGATCTTACGACATCTATTCGAGATTATTGAAAGAGCGAATAATATTCCTTACTGGTCAGATATATGACGAAATGGCGTCATTGATTTGTGCGCAGTTATTGTTCTTGGAGTCTGAAGATAGTTCGAAAGATATAAGTTTGTATATAAACTCTCCGGGAGGTGTCGTTACATCAGCATTGTCTATTTTAGATACGATGAGATATATAAAGTGTGATGTTTCAACTTTGTGTATAGGGCAGGCCTGCTCGGCTGGTTCGTTGTTGTTATCATCCGGAACGAAGGGAAAACGATATTCTTTACCGAACTCAAGAATTATGGTACATCAGCCATCAGGCGGTGCTCAGGGGCAGGCTACAGATATTGAAATCCAAGCGAAGGAAATTTTGAAGATACGTGAGCGTTTAAATAAAATTTATTCGAATAACACTGGGTTAGATATAAAAACTATTGAACAAATGATGGAAAGAGATAACTTTATGTCAGCGGAAGAATCTGTTAAAAACGGACTTATAGATAGAGTTATTACAAAAAGAGTTGATAATACGACTACAAAATAAATTAACTAATTATATATTTATCTATGACAGTATTAGTAACGAAAGAGTAGGAAAACGATGGAAGACGATAAAAATATTATGTACTGTTCTTTTTGTGGGAAGTCTCAGGATGATGTTAAAAACCTTATAGCAGGGAATACTGCTTTTATTTGCGATGAATGTATAAAGCTATGTTCTGATGTAATCGGCGGAAATAGTAACAAATGCCAGATAGTATCGGAAATTAAAAAATCTGGAGGAACCGGAAAATTAACGCCATCACAAATAAAAAAATGCCTTGATGATTACGTTATAGGACAAGATACCGCTAAAAAAGTTCTGTCAGTTGCTGTTTACAATCACTACAAAGTGTTAAACAGCAAATCAGAAAAGTACCCTGATGTTGAGATATCAAAATCAAATATTTTACTCATAGGTCCGACGGGATCTGGGAAAACCCTTTTAGCCAAAACGTTAGCAAAAATAGTTGATGTTCCTTTTACAATAGCTGATGCAACATCCCTTACAGAGGCAGGATATGTAGGTGAGGATGTTGAAAATATAATCTTAAAACTGTTACAGGCAGCTGATTTTGATGTTGAAAAGGCTCAAAAGGGAATCGTTTATATAGATGAAATAGACAAGATAACTCGTAAATCTGAAAATCCATCAATAACTCGGGACGTGTCTGGTGAAGGAGTTCAACAGGCGTTACTTAAAATAATAGAAGGAACGACAGCGTTTGTGCCACCTCAGGGTGGTCGTAAACATCCGCAACAAGATTTTTTACCAGTAGATACGCGCAATATCTTGTTCATAGGTGGTGGAGCATTCTTTGGTTTGGAAAAAATTATATCATCCCGTAATAAAAAAGTCGGCATAGGTTTCGGAGCCGATGTTGAAAAGGTTGAAGAGAAGAGCGTTAGCGATTTATTTCAAAAAGTGGAGACCGAAGATTTAATGAAGTTTGGTTTGATACCAGAATTTGTTGGGCGATTCCCAGTAATTGCTACTCTTAATGAATTGACTGAAGATGATTTGATTTCAGTCCTTACACAACCTAAAGATGCTTTATTAAAACAGTATTCGGGGTTGCTCAATATGAATAATGTCGATTTGTCGTTTACAGATGACGCTATGCGGGAAATAGTAAAACAAGCTGTAAAACGTAAAACTGGGGCGAGAGGTTTAAGATCTATAATGGAGAACATTCTTTTAGAAACGATGTATTCAATTCCTGATAATCCAAAAGCTAAAGAAGTAATAGTTGATAAAGATAATATTATAAACAATTCAAAACCAACAGTTGTTGAAAAGCAGGAAGATAACAAGATAGATGTTGAAAAAAACAGTACAGTTAATGAAGATTAGTGTTTAGAACGACGATTTTCAAAGTAAACTTTGATATTTTTAGTACTATCTTTTTTGAAAACAAGACCGGCGAAATTTACAGCCTTAAAACCTTTTGTTATCAATTCTGTTGCGACTCGGACAAGCAGTTCATGGGAAATAATTCTATGATAAGGATTATTGTCTAGTACAAGCATTCTTTTCCTGTTCAGTAAGGTTTGAACAATGCTGTCTAAAATTCGGATCCGTAATTCTAAATGTTGTTGTTTAAATATTTTTAATTTTATATAAGAGCCATCAAAGATATCGGTTAAAATATTTTTTGTAATACAATCTAGACAATCATTTGCCAACTTTAGCCGGTTTATTGTTTGACCGATACTAGTAGTTGATAATCCGTAATTATCGCATAGCGTACTGTACGACTTCCTCCAGCGAACACGTTCGTATTTAATATCATCATTCATTTCATCATGTACGTGATCAGATATATTAAACCGCCGTAGTAAAGTCTCTTTTAAATCTTCAGGAGAGAAATCAAGCAATGGTCTAATTAATTTTATATCTTTAAAATCAGTAATTGGATTAATAGCTGTAAGCCCACGTAGCCCAGATCCTCTGGATAATCTCATAAAAAACGTTTCCCACTGATCAAGCCCATGATGAGCTGTACATAAGAAATTGGCTTTTACTTCTTTGCAGTACTCATATAATATATTATAACGGGCAATACGCGCTTTCATTTCAATATTGCCAATAATATCGTCATGTTTCCAGATTTTTACACAATAATCAATATTATTTTGTTTCAGAATACCAATAATCGGTATTATTTCAGTTGATGACTGGGGACGAAGTCTGTGGTCAACTATACAGGTAAACAGGCTCCCACTATTATTTATTACGTATTCATTGAGAAGCATTGTAAGACACAAGCTATCTGCTCCTCCTGATAAGCCCACAACAAAACGTGGGACTATGTCTCTTAGGATAATTTGTTGCAATTTATAAGCAAATAATTCAGATGTTATTATCATTTGATACTTTTACGCGTTTTTAAGTGTACCCCCAGAGAACCGCAAGCATTTGCGCTATCTGTTATTTCAAAATACTCACTAACGAACTGAGTGTGAGAACGTAACCACTGCGTTACTCGGTCACGCAGTATTCCACGACCTTTCCCTGTAACTATTGTAATGTACCTGATATCACGAATAATACATCTTGTACAAAATTCAGCGAGGACATTATCTATTTCATCTGATATATCGTGTAAATCTAAACGAGCTTCGCTTTTAAAATGTTTCCTTTGTTTCCTGGAAAATAGAGTTAAATCCCTATTTTTATATGAAACTGAATTGATTAATTGTTGTTGTTGTCTTAAAAATCCCAATTCAGAACGATTGAGCGAATACTTAAGTTTGCGTAATGGCGACACATACTTATTTAAATTGTTTATCGGCGAAACTGAGCGAATGTATTCATTCCACAAAATGTGGTCGTCATCATTCATTGGGCTAAAAGGCTAAGCATGGATAGCAAAACCCGAAATGTGTAATGTCGGTTGCTGTATTTCTACCCTGACCAGTTCCATTAAACATTATCGCCAATGCTTTAACACACCTAACCTTTTGTTATTTTAACATGAATTAATGTTTAGTCACTGTGTAAATTACAAGAACTTTTATCTCGGAAAGAGTTCCGTGATGTTCCGAACTCAAAGCTATAAGCATCTTTAAGACAAGCTCCGAATATTCCAGCAACTGTAGAAACTATTCCTATAATTTCACCCGGAATGTCTTTTTGAAATTTCGCAATGAATATAAGACACAAGACCAAACCAAGAGTAGCAACAAGAACCATTGCATCTGCTCGCATATTACGTACACCATTAGTTGAAAGAGATACGTCACGGTTTCTTGCATTCTGACGATCATTTACAAGTGTTCGTTCTATCTCCGCTTCGGTTTTTATTATTGTCTCCTGTAGGGAATACAGCAATTTTGGATCTCTGTGTAATTTTTCCAAAGCATCTTTTTCACTATCACTTTCAGTAACAGATTTTGCAAGTTCAGTAAGTATTTTGCTAACTGAGCGTACATCATTATTGCTGAACCACTTTGAAAACGTTTTTGATAATGAAGGGAGTAAGGAACATATTGATAAAGCTGTGTTTATTAGAGATGTCACCATATAACACCTAATTACAAAACTAACCAATGACGAGAGCTTTTATTGCATCGTGATTTACGACGTCTCCCCCAATCCTTTTTGTTGCGTAAAATTCAACAAACGGTTTTGAATTAAATGGATCTTTTAATAATCTAAACCCTGGTTTTTCTGCAATTCTATAACCTTCGTAAAAATTACCAAACAATACAGGGACTGACGGCTTTTTATCCTTTGAGTTAAGTTTAGGCATGTCATCACATATTGTAACTGGATACCCAAGTAACGTATCCGGGGTTCCTGGTAAAACTGATGTCTGCCAAATGAATTTACCGCTATTATTATCTTTCATATATCTTAACTTTGATGCAACGTTACGTGACATGAGCCATGACGCTCCGTAAAAGTATTTTGACGGCAATAAATCCATTAGATCGATAAGTTTTGCGTAATCTTTAAATTCAGTATCGACTTTTATTCCCTCAAGTGTTTTCGATTTTGGATCATAATCGGACGTTGTTATTTCGTATTTTAGTATTCCCTTAGGTTGAGTAATTCCGTCTCCATATAAAAAACCATAGTTTTCAAACGTGGCAATTTGCGAAGCAATGTTTTCCTGAATTACTTCGTCAACCTGTGCTGTTTCATCTTCTAATACAGATGATGCAACCATTGGACGTGAATAAATTTCGTGTAAATATATTGATACTTTAGTTATCGAGGCATTTGCTTCTGATTTTATCAAAGTATCGCTTACCCATCCTGATGATGGTTTCGTACTTAAGTTGACTATGACGTCCAACTTGTCCTGTCCTGTGTACGACACTCTAGCGAGTGAGCGTATTGGGCTTATAATTTTTAACTTATTTGAAATATTTAACGCTAAAGGAGCGGGTAACGGCATTGAGTTACTCAATGTATTTTCTCCTCTTAAATAATTAATAAATTTCTGCAACTCGATATTTTCAGTTTCCGTTGCAGACATAGGTCTTTCTGTAGTCATATAAAAATCCTTTCTTGACAAAATGTAATTAAAGAAAATTTTTGATTTTTGAAACAAATCCTTTAGACAATTACGTATGTTCTTACACATACATTGCATAAATGCAAATTGAAAATAATATGTAACTACGGATTCGCTAGGGATAAGAACAACCCCTAAAGTTAGTATCACAAATTTTGAGTGTGGATGCAAGAGGTTGTAAAAAAATTTTTGTAGTTATAAAAAGTCGGTGGTTTGATGCCTTATTTATAGGCGTGGTATCCTCACTGTTGTTACCGCATGCTTTTGTAACATGCAAAATATTGGAAAAGTCTATGTTTATTGATTATGCGTTCGCTGATGCTCCAAAATCTGGACAATCGGGAGTTATGGCGTTTTTGCCAATGATCGCTTTTATGGTTATTTTATATTTTTTATTGATAAGACCACAGCAGAAAAAACAGAAAGCTCATCAAGCTCTTATAGCATCAATAAAACCTGGAGATAAAGTAATGACAAGTAGCGGTCTCCTCGCGACAGTAACAAAGGTAATAAATGATAATGAAGTCATTCTTGAAGTCTCAGACGGTGTTCAATGTAAATTTATTAAATCCGCAATAGTCACAGTTATTACAAACGATCAAAATAATAAGACCACCAATCAAAACCAGGGATAATAAATGATAATATTGTCAAAAACGAGAGTGTGGTTGACGTCCATAATTTGTTTCCTTAGTATAGTTTTTGCAATTCCGTCTTTTGTAGATCAAACTACTTTTAATAAATTGCCGTCATGGCTTCAACATTCTGTAAGTCTGGGACTTGAATTACGTGGCGGTTCTCATATTCAGCTCGAAGTTGGAATTGATGAGGTAATAAAAGAGCTTCAAGAAGGAATTGTTGACTCAGCACGCAAAGAGTTGCGAAAAAAGAATATTCAATACAATCGTCTAACTGTCCAAAAACATACAGATGGTTCTCGTATTCTTATAAGTTTGAAAAACGCATCTGATGCATCAGATGTAAAAAAAATACTGAGTAAAGTTGAAAAAGAACTTGACATAAAAGTTGATGGATCAAACATCACTGCCACTATTTCAAAAAAATTCACTGATGCAACTGCAAAAAAGGCAGTTAATGAAAGTATAGAAGTTATTCGGCACAGGATTGACGAAACTGGAACTAAAGAGCCAATGATTCAGCCTCAGGGTTCTAACTGTATAGTTGTTCAACTTCCAGGTATAGAAGACCCCGCCGAAGTAAAACGTTTGCTAGGGAAGACGGCAATTTTAACGTTCCATGCAGTAGATGAAGATCTTGAAAACGTCATGGCACGCGAAGGTGAAAAGCCTGATCTTCAGTCAAAAGCTGGTGTCGTATATATGCCCGAAAGTAAGGGCGAAGGACTTATAAACTGGGTTCCTATAAGAAAACAAATATCTATGACAGGAAAGCACCTTATTGATGCTCAGATGAATATTGACCCACAAACGGGAGCTCCTGGGGTATCTCTCAAATTTGATTCCGGAGAAGGGACTAAAAAGCTCGCCGAACTATCCGCAAAGTATTTGCACAAGCAATTTGCTATAGTCCTTGATGACAAAGTCCTTATAGCACCTGTGTTTCAAAGTGTTCTAAATCAAGGTAGCGCCCAAGTTACTGGTCACTTTACTATGAAAGAAGCCCAGGAAATCGCTTTATTACTAAGAGCTGGATCATTGCCAGCTCCTTTAACTGTTATCGAGGAACGGAATGTTGGTCCAAGTCTTGGGGCTGATTCTATTTCAGCTGGAGCTACAGCTACAATCGTCGCATTCGTCCTTGTTGCTCTGTTTATGATATTGTCTTACGGTCGATTTGGAGCATTCTCATGTGTCTCGTTGGTTATTAATGTAATGGCTCTTTTCGCTTGTTTGACATTGTTAGGAGCGACTTTAACGCTTCCAGGTATTGCTGGTATCGCGTTAACAATAGGAACAGCCGTTGATGCCAACGTACTTATTTATGAAAGAATGCGTGAAGAAATGCGTCTAGGTGTTAAGCCGTCTGTTGCAATTGCCCAAGGGTATAAAATGGCGATAGGTACCATCTTAGACTCGAATTTTACTACTCTCATAGGGGCGTTATTTTTATACGAATTTGGTTCAGGTCCCATAAAAGGATTTTCTGTTACCTTATTCCTTGGAACTGTAATATCGTTGTTTACAACATTTTTTGTAACTAAATCTCTCGTTGCATTGTGGTTACGGAAACATCAGAATGATAAGGAAATAGTTATATAGGAGGTAGCATGTTTAAATTAAAATTAGTTCCGAATAATACGAACATAAATTTCATTAAATATAGTAAGACGTTTATATCTTTTGCAATTGCTCTCATTGTTGTATGTATAGCTAGTCTTTCTTTTAAGGGCTTGAATTACGGCATTGATTTTAAAGGTGGATATATATTTGAAGTTCAAATGCCGAAAGATCCCGACATTGCTCAGATGAGAACAGATTTAGGAAACTTAGGACTTGGGTCTGTGTCAATTCAGCAGTTTGGTGGAGAAAAAGATTTATTAATAAAATTAGAAAAGTCTGAAGAAGGATCCGGACAATCAGTTGCAATTCAGAAAGTCAAAGACAGTTTGGGTAAAAACGTTGTTTACAAAAGAGTGGAAACTGTTGGCGCAAAGGTGGGGGGCGAGCTTATTAGCAATGCTATAAAAGCTGTTGTGTTTGCTTTACTTGCTATGTTGGGATATATAATAGTTCGGTTTGAATGGCAGTTTGGATTGTGTGCCGTTGTCGCACTGTTTCACGACTGTATAGTTATTTTCGGAATGTTTTCAATATTCCCCTGGGAATTTAGTGAAACCTCTATAACCGCCGTTTTGCTGACCGCTAGCTATTCTATAAACGACATAGTTGTTATATTTGATCGAATACGAGAAAATCTAAAGCGATATAGAACGTTAACAGTCTCGGAAGTTATAAACAAAAGTTTAAACGAAACCCTTTCCAGAACAGTATTAACGGCGACGACAACGCTTTTAGCAATGATCGCACTTTATTTATTTGGAGGCAAAGTAATTGCATCATTAGCCTTGCCTATGATAATAGGCATTATAGTTGGAACTATAACTTCAACGTGTATAGCTGCTCCGCTTCTTGCGCGATTGAACATAAAAGCAAAAGTGACAGAGAAAACTGATAAGAGCATTCCGCAAATGTAAATAATATAGGATGAGAAATAATAGCTCATCCTGTATTTGGTTAATATATAACACTTTACAAAATGTTGAATTTTTCTAAAGGTTCCAGATTTAGGTTTTTCTGCACTACAGTTTTAGTTATGATAAAAAATCATCATTCGTTCCACCAAAAGTTGTAGCCCTATCAAAGTATCTAATTTTACTATATCTCGTTTATCGTATCTTGATTTATCGAATTTTTAGAGTACTAAGAGCTTTGTAACAGATTCTTTGTCTGGAAGAATATCAAAAGTTTATAAAAATTCTACTGTTGTTATTAAGAATGTATCGGATGTAAAAACATACAATAAAGCCCCGTTAATCATGGTTGCCCCTGTCTTGCAATTTATTACTCTGAATATTACGCAATATCTGAAAAAACTCTAAAAAAATATTCACAGGTTTAGTTGTAAAAGCCCGGGACTCCTCCTAACTTCAGCAAAACAAAAATTATTTGGACAAATGGGCATACCCTATTGATTTACAATGTGAAATATGTGATACTATAAATGAGTACTATAAA
>CACZTP010000014.1:0-21950 GCA_902784055.1 uncultured Pseudomonadota bacterium | reverse complement strand
AGATATGACCAAATTTACAACGGCTAAGAAATTAGCCAAAACATTATTAACTTCAATAATAATGTCACCTATTACTTTGTCAACAGCTGTTATTACTTTATTTTCCGTTGATAATATTGTTGCTATGGAAGACAGTAAAAGTATAAAAACAGATGTTGATTTAAATAACGGAATAGACAAAATAGTAAGCGATACTATAAATGATAATATTAAAGCTAAAGCTAAATTATTATCGGTTGTCGATCTACCTCTGACTGCAAGACTTAAAAAAATAGGAATTAATCAATAAACCAGAAAAAGCAAAAAAATACTGGTGCCGATTGAGGGGCTTGAACCCCCGACCTACTGATTACAAATCAGTTGCTCTACCACTGAGCTAAATCGGCACATGGGGCGAGTAATCAGATTTGAACTGATGACCTCAGGAGCCACAATCCTGCGCTCTAACCAACTGAGCTACACCCGCCGTATGATCATATAATAACAATTATGAGCCGATGCTTGCAAATTGCACAGAATGGATAATATTTTTATAACGACATTGAAAAAAATGTCTGAATGGGCATCACATAAATCAATGTGGCCACTAGCATGTGGTCTATCATGCTGTGCTATAGAAATGATGCATGCAGCGGCAAGCCGGTATGATTTAGATCAATTTGGATGCCTTTTTAGAGCAAGCCCAAGACACGCAGATCTAATGATAGTGTCGGGAACTGTAACCAACAAAATGGCACCTCTTATAAAAAACCTCTACGATCAAATGCTTAGTTCAAAATTTGTAATAGCGATGGGTAACTGTGCAATTTCTGGAGGGCTATACGCCGGTAGTCAATCAGTACTAAATGGGGTTTCAAACATAATCCCTGTTGATATTAATGTGCCTGGTTGTCCTCCAAGACCTGAAGATTTAATAAATGCAATCTTAAAATTGCAACAACGGCGTTCAACCAAGCAATCGACGTAGCAATAGATGCGCCTCTGTTTCTCCTTGTCGTAAATCGTTCATTATTTCTAATAAATTTTTATCTTTCCAGGAAACAACAAGTTTCAATAGGTAGGGAGCAGGGCTGTGTTTGTCTACCTGTTCTAATTGCTTTGTAACTTCGTCAATTGCTGAGTATAAACTATCTCTATTTGATGTTTTTAACTGATTGACAGGATGGAGCTCTGTAATATTATTATTTTCATTGCTTACATTATTTTCAGTCATTTTGCTTTTAAATAGCTGACGTATTTTACTAATATCGTCTGATAATTTGGTAAATGGAGTGTTTAAATTAAGTTTATTTTTTATAAGTAACGTAAAACTATTAATACTATGTGAAATATTAGTTAATTGCTTTAGTATGTTGTTACATATATCGGAATTTGCAGAACTTACTATATCATTAATTTCATTAATAGTTTTAATGCCATTCTTTTTAGCGTTTTCCAATAAAGAATTAGTCTGTAATGGGTTTTGTTGTATCGTAGTTTCTAAATTATTGGCATACTCATAATCGTACAAACTGAAATTAATTATTGGCAATAGAACTACACGTTTATGAACCATCTCATAAATCCAATCTAGAATTCGTATTTTTTGTTCATCATCAGATTTATCGTCAGTAGTCCGTGGGTAACATTTTTCCCACCACGTGTTGATAAATTCTTTTAAAACGCCGATTCCAGTGGCAATACCTTTAAATCCTTCAAGCATAGTAAATGCTTCAACGAGCCATCCAACTATTTGTAAATCTTTAGATTGAGTCTTTAATGCTTTCACGCATAAATGTTGAACTTTCTCCCAATCAGCACGTGCAGTATCACGCACCCAAACGCCCTGCGATAACCGCTCGTCCTCTTCGTATCGAGCGTTTCGTATGTCATCATATACCGATGTGTACGTTAAATTTTTTCCCGCTTCATCCGAATAAGTTGCCACTTGTTTAACGCATACTGATTGTTCCATAATCATTTGTCACAACGGCATCCATATTACTATGATTACATTATGCTATACGCACCGTGTGTTAAAATTTCTTTAAGAGTGTTTTTTATCAATTGTTATGAAATTTACGTTTGGCTGGCTAAAAGAGCATATTAATATTGAACTATCTCCTTATGAAATTGCTGATAAATTAACAACATTAGGTATTGAAGTCGAAGATATAATAGATTATTCAAAAATACTAGATAAAATAATAGTCGGAAAAATATTGACTACTGAGCAACACCCGAATGCCAATAAACTTCATGTATGTAGCGTTGATATAGGTTTAGATAAACCGTTGCAAATAGTATGTGGAGCCCCTAATGCAAGGGCAGGTATTTATGTTGCTGTATCTCTACCTGGGGCAATAATTCCATCGACACAAACAACTTTAAAAAAAGGATCTATAAGAGGAATTGAAAGCCAAGGAATGATGTGCTCAGCCGAAGAGCTATGCCTTGATTTGGAGTATTCAAATGATGGCATTATCGAATTACCAAGTACAGTTACCATCGGTCAGCCTATAGCAGAGGCATTAGAACTTACCGATGTAATATATGACGTAAGTATTACCCCAAACAGGGGCGACTTATTCTGTGTAAGAGGCATTGCCCGACAATTGTCCGCTAAAGGGTATGGAACTTTAAGGCAGCTTAATATTAAAAATGTACCTTCAACTATCGAAAATTGCCCTGTAAAACTTAAGTGTGAAAGTAATAATTGTGAATACTTTTCAGTAAGAGCTATAAAAAATTTCAAGGGGAACACTCCCGATAAAATAGCTCGCCGTTTAAAACTTTGTGGTCAAAAGTTAATATCGTGCCCTGTAGATATTGCTAATTACGTTTGTTTTGACATAGGTCAACCTATGCATGTTTTTGATTTAGATAAATTACCAAGCACTATATACATACGCGACGCAAAGGAAGGGGAACAAATTAAAACGCTTGCTGGTAAAATCGAAACACTTCCTGATGGGGCTTTGATTGCATCAACAGAATGTGAACCTATAAGCATCGTTGGAATAATAGGAGGAGAAAGTACAGCAGTTTCAGAAAATTCTATAAACCTTTTAATAGAAAGCTCTTATTTCAATAAAATTGCCATTACAAAAACCGGACAGGCATTACATTTAAGTACAGATGCGCGTACAAGGTTTGAGCGTGGAGTTGACCCAAAAAATGTGACTCTCGCTCAAACATATTTTATAAATTTATTAAATGATGTTTGTGGCGGTATAACTGTTTCTGACATTAACGCCGTTGGGAACTTACCTGAAAACAAACATAAAGTTGCATTGAATTACAAAAAATTTCATGATTTATTAGGTTTTTCCTCTGACGATTTTAAAAACTCCTCAACTGTATTGCAAAATTTAGGATGCAAAATATTAGAGAAGTCCGATGAGTTTTTTACAGTTGAAACTCCATCATGGAGACACGATTTACAGATAGAAGAAGATTTAATAGAAGAGATTTTACAAATAAAGGGGTTTGACGGTATAAAAGCAAATCAGTTACCGTATGCTGATGCTATATGTGAAGAAAATCTGAGTGATAGTCTTTTAGATGCTCTTATTTATAACGGTTATCAAGAATGTAAAACATTCTCAATTATTGATAAACAGACAGCTGAGATGTTCTCGCCAAGTGAAAACGTTGTACATATATCCGATGCATTATCTTCTGAATTTGGTGTTTTAAGAACAAGCCTAGTAGCGTCGCACTTAAAAGCGATCTTGAATGCCCAAAACAAAACTCTACCGCTTCTAAAAATTGCAGAAATTGGAAAGCAATTTTTAATTAAGGATAAAAAAATAGTTGAAGAAAACGTATTAATTGGCACAATAGCTGAAATTGAAAAGAAAAAAGATTGGTCAAAGCCATCCGTTATTTCAGTATTTGATATTAAAAAGGATGTATCACGTCTTATTAACATGATTACAACAAAAACTCGTTTAGTAAAAGATTGTTCAAAATATTATCATCCTGGGCGTAGTGGAAGTTTTATTTATCAAAAAGATACCTGTCTTGCTCAGTTTGGAGAAATTCATCCGGTAGTACTGGATGAAATTGGTATAAAATGTCCTGTTTATTGTTTTGAACTTTTTTTGGATAGATTGCCTGAAAACAGAGTCACAGTTAAGCCGCTAAGCGAAGTATCGCCTTATCAGCCAGTATTAAGAGATTTTTCATTTTTGATCGATAAATCAATAACCGCTGGCACAGTTATTGAAACTATAAAGAAATTGCATATTAATGAAATAAAAAATATTAATATATTTGATGTATATGAAGCTACCAGTTTGGGAGACAATAAAAAAGCAGTGGCATTTGAACTAACATTGCAGTCTGATCAAGAAACTCTTTCAGACGAACTAATTAAAACGATCTCAGACAAAGTAATTAACTCCATAACTGTCAAATGTAACGGCATTTTGCGTGATAAATAATGATCCGTTTATACACTTACGAGTTCATACAGCCTACTCACTATGTGAAGGGGCTGTAAAAATTCCTGATCTAATTGAAACTTGCGAACGGGAAATTTTCCCAGCTGTAGCGATTACCGATACAAATAATATGTTCGGCATAATGGAGTTTTCAACAAAATGCGCCGACCATGGTATTCAGCCTATTATAGGAACAACATTAGATATTAAATTTGAAAATACAACAGCTCCCATTCCTTTAATAGTCCAAACTGAAGAAGGATATTGTTGTTTAATGAAATTGATGACGGCCTTTTATTTCAAAAACAAAGGCTTTATAACACTAAAAGATTTAGAACAATATTATCACGACATTATATGTCTTTCCGGAGGTGTTAGTGGGGTTGCGGGAAAATTAATTTCAGAGAAAAACACAGACGACGCAAAAAGGTATTTAGATTCTCTATTAGCAATTTTTAAAAATAATTTATATATTGAATTGTCTAAAATGGGCGAACCGAATGAAACAATAGCGGAAGAGTTTTTTGTTAATTATGCGATAGATACAGGAGTATCATTAGTTGCTACTAACGAGGCGTTTTTCTTAAAAAAAGAAATGCACACAGCACAGGATGTTTTAATGTGCATATCTGCAGGAACATATATTGATGTAAAAAATCGTAGAAAACTAACAAGTGAACATTACTTAAAATCAACTCAAGAAATGTATGAATTGTTTTCAGATATTCCAGAAGCAGTTTTAAATACATCAATAATTGCAAAACGTTGTTCATTCATGCCTGTTAAAAAAAAGCCTGAATTACCATTATTCCTTGATGATGCCGGAAGTCATGAAGAAGAAATAATGGAAAATAAAGCACGAACAGGTTTAAAAGAAAAGTTAGAAATAGTAAAAAAGTATAAATCAAACATAAATAAAGATTTTTCAACTATAGAAAGAGAATATCGTGACAGATTTGATTATGAGCTCAGCGTTATTAAAAAAATGGGTTTTTGTGGCTATTTCCTTATAGTTTCAGATTTCGTCAAATGGTCAAAAGATAATGATATCCCCGTAGGACCCGGGAGAGGTTCAGGCGCTGGATCAATAGTCGCTTGGTGTATGCACATTACGGAACTAGACCCTATAAAATATACGCTTTTGTTTGAACGTTTTCTAAATCCCGAACGTGTATCAATGCCTGACTTTGATATTGATTTTTGCCAGTTCAGACGTAATGAAACTATAGAATATGTGCAAAGAAAATATGGAAAAGATAGAGTCGCTCACATTATAGCTTTGGGTAAGCTTCAAGCGCGGAACGTCGTTCGCGATGTTGGACGTGTACTACAGATGCCGTACGGACAAGTAGATAAAATAGCGAAGCTAGTACCTCAAAATCCTACAGATCCAGTCAGCTTACAACAAGCATTAGAGATAGAACCACAACTTAAAGATTTAATGACAAAAGATAACCAAATTGATTTTTTAATAAAGACAGCTATGCAACTTGAAGGCTTGTACAGGCATGCTTCAATGCATGCTGCTGGCATAGTTATAGGGAATAGAAGTATAGACGAAATAGTCCCTATATACTCTGACGGAGAAACTCCGCTAGCTATCACTCAGTTCAATATGAAATACGTTGAAATGACTGGACTTGTTAAGTTTGATTTTTTAGGGTTAAAAACTCTTACAGTAATTCAATATGCAATAAACGATATCAAAAAACATAGAGGTATTAATCTAGATATAAATACTATCGACATGGAAGACCCCAAGACGTTTAAATTGCTCTGCGATGTTGATGTTGTCGGAGTGTTTCAATTAGAAAGTGGGGGGATGAAAGATGTTTTGCGAAACCTTCAGCCTGACAACATAGAAGATATAATAGCTCTTATCTCTCTGTTCCGTCCTGGTCCTATGGATAATATCCCGACATATCTATCAAGAAAACACGGGAAAGAATTTGTTAAATACTTACATCCTATTTTAGAGCCTATTTTAAAACCAACATACGGGGTAATGATTTATCAAGAGCAAGTAATGCAAATAGCTCAAAAAATGGCTGGATATTCCCTGGCTGAAGCTGATTTATTACGTCGAGCAATGGGCAAAAAAATAAAAGAAGAGATGGCAAGAAATAGAACTATATTTGAAGAAGGAGCTAAAAAGAATGGCATAAGCGCAAGAGTTGCGGGTGAAGTTTTTGATATGATGGCAAAATTTGCTAGTTATGGGTTTAATAGATCTCACGCAGCAGCATATGGAGTTATTTCATATCAAACTGCATACCTTAAAGCTAATTATAGACTAGAGTTTTATGTTGCTTCGCTTAATCTTGAACTTACTAATACCGATAAAATTGCAGTATTTATACAAGATGCTAAACAATCTGGAATAATGATATTACCCCCCGATATAAACAAATCAGAAGCATTATTTACCGGAGAGGGAGATAATACTATACGTTATGCACTTGGTGCGTTAAAAGGTAGCGGTCAGACCGTAATGGAGGAAATAGTCAATGACAGAAAATGTAATGGAGATTTTAAAGATGTATTCGATTTTTTCAAAAGAGCCAATAAAATACAAGCATTCAATGCAAAGCATGCTGAAGCTCTCATATTTTCCGGAGCTTTAGATTGCTTACATAGTAATAGACATCAGTTACATGCGTCTTTAAAAAGTCTACTTAATTGTAATAATGGTACGTCGAATGTAAAACAATTTTCGCTATTCGGCGATCTTTCTGCATCATCTGTTTCATTGACTGATGTACCTGAATGGAGCGTTTTTGATAGATTGGAATATGAAAGACAGGCTATAACTTTTTATTTAACAGACCATCCAATAGAGCTGTATGATGATTTGCTAACTAAAATGAATATAACAAATAGTAAGGATTTTGCTACGTCATCGGGTCGTATAAAAACAGCTGGTATGCTTGTCGCTAAAAAAGAAAGATTATCAAAAGGTGGGCAAAAATATGCTTTTGCCATATTTTCTGATACAAGCAATTCATTTGAAATAACAATATTTTCAGACTTGTACGGTAAAGTTAGAGATTATTTGCAAGTTGGCAAACCGTACATAATTGCAGTCGAAGTAGGTGGATCCGGGGATAACTTAAGCATGCACGCAGCAGAAATACAAGATTTAGACAATCTTATAAGTAAACAAAAAATATATATAAATATAAATAATACAAATGATGTACAAGTATTACGTGAATTTTTAGATAAATGCAAAGACGGAGAAAATAAAATATATTTATGTTGCAAAGATCAATTTGGTCAACAGTACGAAATTGATACCGGATATTCAAAAAATTTAACTCTTGATTTGCGTAAATGCATAAGCAAGACATTACATTTTGATATTTTATACCCACAATTTTAAAATTATTCTTAACAACATGTTCTATAAAGTTGTGTCAGCATAAAGAGTATGTTATACTTTTACTGGAGTGCTATCTATTATAAATAGATGCCATTATGAAATATATGTTAAAATACTTATTTTGTGGGTGTATTGCATTATCTATTGCTAATTCAAATATAAGTTTAAGCGCAGAGTTAAACATAGATATATCCAAATATGCTGCCAGTCATGGTTATCCCGCAGCCTCATCAGAAGATGAACGTATCCGTTATACAGTGGAGGAGCGAGCGTTAATTTCTGAAATATGCGACAGGTGGATTTTATCAAAAAAAATGTACTACGCAGGAGCTGACATAAACAAAAGGGGGTGGGTAAATGGTTGTTTACACAAAACGCCAAGCGAGGAAATAGAAAAATTTGAAGATTGGTCAAGCTCCTTCAAAGCAGTGTGTCAAATTATAGCGGACGTTCTCACTGGCGGTACTCGGTTTTGTGATATTTCACAATTGAATTATATAAAAGATCCAGCGCTTATAAACGGATTGTGGATGAAAAAGTTTGTGGTATTGGCTTTTCTTTCTATAAAAGATAAGAAAAAAACTCCACTAAAAAAAATAAAAAAACAAGTTTTGGATTCTTTTTATAATGAAGAACTTTTGATAAAAGATGAATCCGCCTTACATGACATGCATTCCTATATTGGTACATTGGATGTATTTGATATGGTTGTTACTGCAATGCGTGTATCAATGACACTTAAAAAACTGCCGGAGTATGAAAAAAAAATGTACGAAACTAGCGAGAAGCAATCGGTTCCTGCTATACAATTCGGTAATGGATACATGAACTGCTACTTGACGTCCTTTTTTCAAATGATTAACGCCCTCGATACCGATCAAATCGATGATGCTGGATTAAGACGATTGCAAGAGCTTATCAGTGAATATGATTCCGACTACAGAAACGGCGATACACCGATAGACTATTATGGATTATTAGACCCAAGAGGGCTTTTCAATAAGGAGTACAAAAAAGCTTGGGATGAATTTTCTAAAGTTGTCAACAAACTTTCACAAAATGTATCGATAAAAGATGAGCCAAGTATAAAAAAATTATTAAATTTTTATAACAGTGAGAAAAGTCTTATTGATTTATCCCGAGAAAATGTATACTCACCATACTGGCACATTAGTAATTTTTACAAGTTAAAAGCTGAGTTAAAAAAAGAATTTGACTATAGGACTTTGAGTCAAATAATTCATTCAGATTACTCTAATCTAAGCGCTGAAGACAAAACTCGTGTAAATCAAACAATCGAAGAAACAGGAATAAATCCTCCTTCGAATGGAGGTGATATAGAGAAGTCTGCTACAAATTTTGATATATTCAATAATGCGACTTTATTCAATCAATGCTACAGTCTCTTCGTCGATACAGAAACAAAAACCAGACTTGACTCTAGAGATGAAATGATAATAGAAAAGTTTTTGCAAATTCGAAAGATACAAAATTTGATCTATAGCCACAATAGTGGCGAATCAATCGGAGATGCGTTTAACAAAATTCGTGATTATTTTGACATATATTCAAAAGATATAACAGAGTATGTAGAAGGATTTTACCGACAAAATGTTAATGAAAATTGGATACCTGTATCGAGATTAAAAAATTTTGATAAAAACAAGGAACTTCATTCAAAGGTTGATTTAAGAACAATGTGTGATAAAAATTCAGGCAATCTTCTTTATTATTATTATGATCAGATGAAGAATATTTGCACTAGTTTAATCAAAAAAGATACCAACATGGAGCATATTATGAATGTTGATACAATTTTGAATTTAATTTTGTATAACAAAGACGATATATTTAACATTGGTTGGAATGAAAACGTTCCAGACTTGAAAAATCCTCAAACAAAATTTAAAGTTAAGAAATTATTGTATGACAAATTAGAACTCAATATAAAGAAAATAGTTCCTCCATGTAAAGTTTTACAAGATGGGTGGTGGGATCAAATAAAAATAGCACTATCTGACAAAATAAATATTCTTATTGATAGCAAAAAATATGAGTACAAAGTTGATGCAGACAAACTGTTAGAACAATTACAAAAACTTAATATTTTTTGGGAAACAGATGACTACATAAAAAAGCGGGGTGTCGTATCAGCAAATGAGGATGAAATTAACGATGTTATCAAATCATCTTTTATATGTGCAAAAATAAAAAAATGTCCGAATGTAATAGTTGCAAATTACGAAACTTTCAATAATGAGTTTCTTAAGAAAGCCCGTAATCTAGTTAATAAAGAGTATTTATACATAATTGATGCAAATAGTAATGTTTCATTCTACAGACTTATTGGTTTCGCGAATCACTACTCCGGGCATTATAACGTAAGCGTGTTTTCTGGATTCGAAAACAAGGGAATTACTTCCGTAGATAAAAATGGCTGGCGAACAATAGATAGTTATTTTGATGGAAAGTGTTTTTTGGACAATTACAATTATCCAGGAAAAAAACCTATTTTAAAAAACGTTTGTCCAGCATTAGTTGCTTGGCAAAAAATCCCGTTGAACTAAAGCGTATTGCGGATACCATTCTCTATAGTGTAACCTAATGATGTGTAAAAGGGGTATCTCGGGGAAGTAATGAATATAACAGTAAAATTATTGTTGACAGCGTTGTGTGGGGTTATTTGTCTTCCGACGCTGAATGCCAAAAAAGCCGTTATAGTAAGTGACCAAAAAAAAGCTAAAAGTGACTTACAGCAAGATACGGTTGTTTTTGAAAAAGTAAAAAATATGTATGCAGAGTTTGTAAAACTCGTTGCTGATAGCGTAAACGATGTAGAGCTGACAAGTTTTTTTAATACATATTTTGATGTAGAGAAAATTACAGAAAAATTTACTGGAT
This sequence comes from uncultured Pseudomonadota bacterium, assembly GCA_902784055.1. GTDB lineage: Bacteria > Pseudomonadota > Alphaproteobacteria > RUG11792 > RUG11792 > RUG14087. The sequence goes on along the minus strand of CACZTP010000014.1, from coordinate 11,240 downwards.
CAAAAACTCTGGATGCAAAGTTAACATCTGCGTTGATTAATTATTTTAAATTCTTACTCAATGGGCAAGTAATAAAACAGGTGAAGGATTATTCATTAGATGCTAATTTTTCTCAAATGTCGAGGAAGAATTCAGTCAGTATGTTGTGCAAATTAAAGAACGATCAGAACGGAATAATTGACATGTCGGTAACGTTATCAAGAAAGAGCTCGAAGATTTTAGAATTAGCATTTATGAAATCTATTTATCTAATAAAAGGTGCAAAAAACATAATAGATTTATACTGTCAAGAAAAAGTCTTGAATTACAAAGGAATGAATGTTACAGAGCGGATAAAGGTTTGTAACGATGCTTTAGTAGATTATGTTAATAAACAATCCGGAGACAAAGCAAATTAATAGCCGCGAATGACGGCTCTAGTAACAAAGGTAGAGAAGGTCGGGGATAAAACTTTGACCTTTAATTCTTTAAATGGCGTTAAACACGGTTTGTTTAAAGTTGAAAAATTCGGAAAGACTGAGGTTGAAGGGAATTTTGAAAATGGCGTCCTTGACGGGCGGTTTGTAACTTTTTATTCGGGAAATAAAGTTATGAGCGTAGTTAACTATAGTTCTGGAATATTACACGGACCATTTGTCTTTTTTTACAAAAGCGGAATAAAACAATTAACTGGGAATTACAAAAGCGGTCAATATGATGGAGAAGTTACAACTTATGACGAATTTGGAGATGTTATGACAACAGAGTCATATATTAACGGCACTCTTAATGGTAAAACGATAAAATATTATCCCAAAAGTGTTACACGGCATAACAAATTGCAAATGATGGAACTCGAATTTTATGAGAACGGATTGCTTCATGGTGAAAAAATTTCTTTTTCTCCGTCTGGCAATGTAACATCAATTATTCCATACTACAGAGGAAGACCGTTGCGATATGGTAATATAAGCACGTAGCTGTGATTCAACCTAATAAATATATAGTGTGTTTTTAGGATGATTATTCCAAAGAAAAAGAAAAATGTGGAAGCTTGGGCAAGTGTTGATGCCAATCCATATCTCCAAGTAAAAAATATATCAAAGTCGTTCCAAAATGTTGTGACAGTGAGAGATGTGTCTTTTTCAATATACAAAGGAGAATTTTTTTCACTTTTGGGTCAATCAGGATGTGGAAAGACGACTCTTTTGAGAATGCTTGCAGGTCTTGAAACACCTGATAGTGGGAACATAATACTTGACGGCGTTGATATTACTAATTATCCGCCATATAAAAGACCGGTTAATATTATGTTTCAGTCATACGCATTGTTTCCTCATATGACTGTATATCAAAATATTGCGTTCGGTTTAAAACAAGATAAGTTAAAAAAAACAGAGATTGATAACAGAGTAAAAGAAGTAGTAAACCTCGTTCAATTAAATGGGTATTACGACAGGTATCCTCATCAATTATCTGGAGGGCAAAAACAGAGGGTTGCACTAGCACGAAGTTTAGCAAAGAGACCAAAGTTACTACTACTCGATGAACCGCTTACAGCTTTGGATAAACGGCTCCGGGAACAAACTCAATTTGAACTTGTAAATATCCAAGAAAAAGTTGGTATTACGTTTATTCTTGTGACACATGACCAAGAAGAAGCAATGACTATGTCAACTCGTATGGCTGTTATGGAAAGTGGTCGCATTCGTCAAGTGGGAGAGCCTCATGATGTGTACGAATTTCCCAATTCACGATATGTAGCAGAATTTATAGGTAGTATTAATTTATTCGAAGGAATTGTGACTGATCATGATTCTGATCACGTAATTATTCAGTCGCCTGAAGTTGATTGTCTTTGTTATGCCACTCATACTGGAGCTGTGCCAATTGGTTCTAAAGTTACGTTAGCAATACGCCCCGAAAAAATAATGATCTCAGCCGTTAAAGTTGAAGAGACAAAGAATTGGGTTGAAGGGGTTATTAATGAAATAGCATACTTAGGAGACGTTTCAATATATTACGTTATGACAAACACCGGAAAAACAATAATGGCGACTATTCCTAATCTTTTACGTCTTTCTGAACATCCATTTCAATGGGAAGATAAGGTTTATCTGTTTTGGCGTTCTGAAAATAGTCTAGTCCTTACATCATGATTAAATTTTCATTTTTAATAAACATTTTAAATCGTATCAGTAAAAACCTGGATAAAATAAACAATGGTTTTTATGTCTCAGCTATTCCAAACATATGGATCGTTATATTCTTCGTGGCTCCAATATTGTTAATATTTAAAATAAGTTTTACTGAACCTATTGTGTCAATTCCGCCTATAGGTAAAATGTGTTCATACATAGGGGATTATACTGTTAATATAAAAATAAACTTAGCCAACTATGTTCGCATATTAAAAGAGAATTGCTATTTAACAGCATTTACAAACTCAGTAATGATAACAACAGTCACAACTCTTATTTGTTTATTACTTGGGTTTCCAATAGCATACGGAATAAACCAAACAAAACCCCATACACAGTCGGCATTAATTAGTTTACTGTCATTGTCTATGTGGACAGCAACACTTATTCGCGTATACGCATTGATAAATCTTTTTAGCTCTAATGGAGCCTTGAATTCATTATTGAGTTTTTTTGGGCTACAACCAGTAAAGTTTTTAGGTAATTATTTCGCTGTATGTTTAGGACTAGTTTTCTGTTATTTACCATATATGGTACTTCCGATTTACTCAATATTAGCTAAAAACGATAAATCATGTGTCGAAGCAGCATATGATTTAGGCTGTACTCCACTAAAAACAATTTGGAAAATAACTATTCCATTATGTCGTGGAGGAATAATAACAGGTTGTATATTAGTGTTTTCTATGACAATAGGCGAATTTTCAATACCTGAATTACTTGGAAGTTCAGATACTCTAATGTTTGGTCGTATTTTGTGGACAGAGTTCTTTAGCAATTTGGACTGGGCAATGACATGTGCTATTTCAATAGTCATGATGGCATTTATTATTATCCCCATATACATAGTGCAAAAAAGATACGGTGGATCGTTTTCGTAAAATCAAAACCAGAATTTTCAGGTATAGAACATTCAAACTAAAAGAGAACAAAAACCAAAAACAGATACGGCAGAACAGATAAAATATGCTCAAATAGAAAGGTTAAAAGGAATAAAAGTCAAAATAGAGGTAGGCGTAACTTTACCTGTTATAAAAAGGTAAAGTTACGCCTACCTCTATTTTGTCTTTTATTCCTTTCAACCTTTCTATTTGAGCGCTTGACACTTGTTAAAAAATTTTGTTATATTGTTAGCAGAGGGACGACATGAGTGCTAAATGCGCGAGTGTATTTTTTATGGAGACAGGTTATGTCAAAAGTTATCGGAATTGATTTAGGTACAACTAATTCATGTGTTGCAATAATGGATGGGCAAACGGGAAAAGTAATTGAGAACTTGGAAGGTCGTAGAACTACCCCGTCAGTTGTCGCATTCACAAGTAACGGGGAGCGACTTGTTGGAGAACCAGCTAAGCGCCAAGCTGTTACGAACCACGAAAACACAATATTCGCCGTAAAACGGCTGATCGGTCGTAAAGCTGATGATGCAATGGTAAAAAAGGATAAGGATTTAGTTCCTTATAAAATAGTATCGTCATCATCAGGTGATGCATGGGTACGAGCAAATGGTAAAGACTACAGCCCGAGTCAGATAAGCGCTTTTGTATTAATGAAAATGAAAGAAGTCGCAGAATCTCATTTAGGAGAAAAAGTTGATAAGGCAGTTATAACTGTCCCAGCATATTTTAATGACTCACAACGTCAAGCAACAAAGGACGCGGGACGTATAGCTGGATTAGAAGTTCTACGTATTATAAATGAACCAACTGCGGCGGCTCTTGCGTACGGTATGGATAAAAAAAGTGATGGTGCAATTGCTGTATACGACTTAGGTGGGGGTACGTTTGATGTTTCCATTCTCGAGCTAGGTGGAGGAGTTTTCGAAGTTAAGGCAACAAATGGTGATACATTCCTTGGTGGTGAAGATTTTGACAATAGAATAATTGATTATTTAGTAGCTGAGTTTAAAAACCAAACCGGGATTGATGTTAAAAACGATACAATGGCACTTCAAAGACTTAAAGAAGCGGCTGAAAAAGCAAAAATTGAACTTTCATCGTCACTACAAACGGATATTAACTTGCCATTCTTAACTGCTGATGCATCAGGTCCAAAACACTTAAGTGTAAAGATAACAAGAGCAAAACTTGAATCATTAGTTGATGATTTAATTCAAAGGACAATTGAACCATGCAAAATTGCGTTAAAAGATGCTGGACTATCGACATCTGATATAAAAGATGTAATACTGGTGGGCGGTATGAGCCGTATGCCTAAAGTTATAGAAACTGTAAAGCAGTTTTTCGGAAAAGAACCAAGCAGAGGAGTAAACCCAGATGAAGTAGTAGCTTTAGGAGCCGCAATTCAGGGCGGAGTATTACAAGGTGATGTTAAAGATGTTGTATTGTTGGACGTTACACCTTTGTCTTTGGGTATAGAAACACTGGGTGGAATATTTACAAGGCTTATTGATAAAAATACAGCAATTCCAACTAAAAAAAGTCAGGTGTTCTCGACAGCTGAAGACAATCAAACCGCTGTTACAATTCGAGTATTCCAAGGTGAAAGAGAAATCGCGGCTCAGAACAAATTATTAGGACAATTTGATTTGATAGGGTTGCCTCCAGCACGTCGTGGCGTTCCTCAAATCGAAGTTACATTTGATATAGACGCTAATGGTATAGTTAATGTCTCGGCAAAAGATAAGGCTACAGGCAAAGAGCAAACAATACGTATTCAATCGTCAGGGGGGTTAACTGAGGCAGAAATTCAGCAAATGTTAAAAGATGCAGAAGTGAATGAAGCCGAAGACAAAAAGAAAAAAGAACTTATCGAAGAAAAAAATCGTGCGGAGACTTTAATTAATACAACAGAAAAAGGTTTGACCGACTACGGAGATAAATTGACTGCTGATGATAAAAATAAAATAGAAACCGATTTGAATGCACTTAAAGAATCTATGAAAGGTGAGAACATTGAAGATATTAAGAATAAGGCTAATACTTTAATACAGTCTTCAATGAAGATTGGTGATCTTATGTACAAGGAGAGCCAAGCTCAACAAACTAATAATCAACAAGGCGAACAACAAAGTGATGGGAAAACAGTCGATGGGGAATATACAAAAAAATAAGCGGTCGAGTTACAAAAACTAGAAATTACAGGGCTGTGCAGAACAGCCCATTTTTTTATGGGGCTTTTTATCATATGTTATAATCTTGTTAAATAGTAAAGCGTTGTTAACATTGTCAATTCTGTGAAAGGTGTAAAATAAATGACCAGTAAGAATAGTAATAAACCCGGTGATATAAAACATGGGTGCGAGTGCAATTGCAAGGATACTCACGAAGACGTAATTGAGAAAAAAGATGATCCAGAACAAAAAATAATAAAAGAATTGAATGATAAAGTTCTAAGAATTGCTGCTGAACTTCAGAACTTAAAAGCTCGGACTGAAAAAGAAAAATCAGATATTTCAAAATTTGCCATTAGTAGTTTTGCTAAAGATGTTTTAACAATCCGGGATAATTTATTACTAGCATTAAAAAGCTGTTCCGATACTGACAATAAGATAGCAGAAGGAATAGAAATGACAGTATCCCACATGGATGTCATTTTAGAGCGACAGGGCATAAAAATTGTAAAAGCTCTCAATGAAAAGTTTGACCCAACTATACACCAAGCTATTAACGAAGTTGACAGTGATAAGGAAAAAGGAACTATCGTTACAGTTATGCAAGAGGGATTTACAATATCAGGCAGGCTTTTACGCCCCGCGCTAGTAAGCGTCGCTAAGTAGGTCGATTTTAATTTGTAGTACTTGATTAACTGTGTCGTTTGATGTTTTTAAGGGTAAGTCTGTTTCAATGTTTATTGATTTAACGATCGCTTTTGCATTTGTATCAGATAGAAACATTGAAGTAATTACAGAATAATAAACATCTGCTGACTTAAAAATTATATTTACTAGTACAGATTTCACCTGGCTGTCCGCGTTTGACTTTGGATATGTATTTGAACAATTTCTTTTTAAACCGTCATACCCAACTTGGACAATATCCAGCGAAACATTACCATTAACTAGGTTATCTAAATGTTTTTTATTCTTCTGTAATTGATCTTTTGAAAAAAATTTTTCAACTGTTTTCATATTTTTGTAAATATTCAATTCTCTTAATATTCCCAAACATGATTTTTTATAATCAATATTAGGGTCAATACCACATTCATAATCTGAACCTATTTCGTATGAATATCTTTTACCAAACTTTTTATCTAAACCGGTCAATTTGTTTATATTAGCAAATTCATTTTTTAGAATTTCTTTCCATGAACGCTTAATTACAAATCCGCTCCACCGGACAAAAATGTTCGGAATATATTTATCCAACATGTCGTATAGATTTACAGGTTTGCAATTTGCACCGTTATGACAAGCTATAAATACAAGTGAAATAAAATACTTGTTCATAGAAATTAATTTTGTATTGTTCAAAAGTTTGAACTATCACTATTTCATAGCACTGCCTCAGTGTAACGTATACTTTTCACTGTGTACAAATGGTTAAAATACAATGATTAAAATAGTAATAGTCGCTGGAGGAACAGGGGGGCATGTATTTCCCGCAAAATGTGTTGCAGAGAAATTAGCTAACGCCGGGTATGATTGTGAGTTTATTGTTGACCAACGTGGAAAAAAATACCTCGGTGATAGTACGAAATTTGCAATAACAGAACAGAAAATAAATTGCAAATATAAAGCTATGTTAGCATTTAATATTATTATTAATTTTATAAAGAACATTTTTAAATTTATAAAAAAGCGTCCTGCATGCGTAATAGGTTTTGGAGGATACCCATCATTCGCACCTGTAGCATCAGCTCAAATATTAGGAATAAAAACAATAATACATGAACAGAACGCAGTAATGGGACGTGCTAATGTGGTACTATCGTACTTTGCGAAAGGAGTATTTACATCATTTAATGAAACATTAGGGCTTCTAAGACAAGGCAATAAGTTGAAAAAGGTAAGATGTGTAGGAAATCCAACACGTTTTGATAACTCTTATAAAAACGCTATACGCCCAAACACTTCAATTTTTACTATATTTGTATTTGGAGGCAGTCAGGGGGCTAGTTTGTTTGCAGATATTGTTACTCCAGCAATATGTAAATTGAAAAATATCAAAGTATTCCAACAAGCTAGGTCGAACGACATTGAAAGAATAAAAAAGCTATACACAGACGCTGGGATCGGTGCTACTGTATCAGATTTTTTTAACAATATTGACGAGATTTATCAACAATCAGATTTGGTTATTTCACGTTCTGGGGCATCAACAGTGTTTGAAATAATAGGTTTTAGAATGCCTGCGATACTCATCCCGTATAGTCGTTCTATAAACGGGGATCAAGAAGTTAACGCAAAAGCGTTAGGAAATGGAGCCATCGTTTTAAACGAGCAGACTTTAACACCTGATGAGATTTTTAATGTTATTAAGAAGTTTATTGAAAATCCTCTGTTACTAAAAGAGTTTTCAGAAAAATTGCCTCCATATAAGAATAATAACGATGAATTTTTAACCGGAATTGATTATGTGCTAACCCATTAGCGGATGCAGGATTGACTTCAACAATGTTATACTGCCAATATGTATTGGTATCTGAGAAATTATCATGAAAAGAACATATCAGCCAAGTAGATTGGTTCGTAAAAGACGGCACGGTTTTCGTTCAAGAATGAGCACACACAATGGTCGTAGAGTTCTTAACGCACGTAGGGCGAAAGGTCGCAAAGTTTTGAGCGCGTGACAAATGACAAGCATCAGTAAAAAGTCCGATTTTTCATATTTACGTGAAAACGGAATGAAAAAACGGACACAGATGCTGACGTTAGTGCTTGCAAATAGTAAAAACTATGATTATTTTCAATCATGCGTTGTAGCAAGTAAAAAAAAAGTGGGTAATGCTGTATTACGCAACAGGGCGAAGCGTCGGGTTCGGGAGTTAATTCGCAAATATTCAAATTTTCTAAAGCCGGGGGATTTGTTAATGGCAATAACGACAAAGGCTGTTTGTACATCCCGATATTCAGATCTTGAGAATGAATTTTTATACGCATTGAAAAAATTAATATGCAGAGAATTCAATGATTGTTGTAAACATTGATCCAGTCGCGTTTTCTATTGGAAACTTGGAAGTGTATTGGTATGGAATCTTATTCGCTATATCGTTAGTAATTGCTTGGGCTTTTGCTAACACAATTGTCAAACGAACGTCAGAACTCGGTTATTCGCCTATTACATTAAATCAATTAGACCGGTTTTTATTTGGAGCAATTCTTATAACAGTGATATCTGCAAGACTTGGACATGTATTGCTGTTCGAACCTGGATATTACTTAAAAAACCCGATTGATATATTGATATTAAGAAATGGCGGGTTATCGTTTCATGGAGGGCTTATTGGTATTTCGTTTTATACATTGTTTTATTGCAAAAAAAACAATATTCCAAAATTATTTTTAGCTGATACGCTATGCTTGTCTGTTTCTGTCGCACTTATAACTGGCAGGATGGCAAATTTTGTAAATCAAGAACTTGTTGGCAAAGTTTGGGCAAGCGAATACGGCGTCATTTTTAAGGCAATTGATGATTTTCCCCGGTACCCAACGCAAATATATGAAGCAATGTCGGAGGGGTTACTTACATTTGTTATGCTGTCCATTGTATTGCGAATAAAAGGATGGAGATCAGTCGGTTCGGGAATATACTCATCTTTGTTTTGCATAACATACTCTTCATTACGGTTTATTATCGAGTTTTTTAAAGATGTTGAAACGATAACCTTTTATAATATTCAATTAACAGTAGGGCAAATACTATGCATTGGTATGTTCGCGTTAGGTTGTTACATTTGCAAAAAACAATTGTAATAACCCAATTCCACGCTGAAAAATAAAATTTATATTTGTAAAAAAACGTACCGTATTGAGTAACAATATACTATGACACATTGTGTTAGCATGCTGGTATTATTTATGACGCGGCTCAAGACCGGGGGAAAATTTATCGTCTCATTTCCGTTATGTTATGTTCTTCGAACAAATAATTCTTCCTGTCCAATGCTTTCTTTTCGTTAGACTGCTACCAATTCCAATAATTCTTAACATAAACTTCCATTAGATATTTCATATAGTTGTAAGAAAAATAATAATTGGATCCCCACTACTATATAGTTTATCTAATTCATTGTTATTTAAATCTCTAGCTCCTTTACCGTAACAAACATAGTTATATAGCCTATATAAACAGTTAGACCGTTTGCAAATCAAGATAGGCAATTAAAATTTTTACTGTTTATTTTTCAAACGTTCATACATTTTCTGATTTGTAAGATCTCTATCATTGTAAAAACTCTTAAGTTTTTTTATGCATTTTTCTGTTTTGGGATATCGGAACATTTTATCATTCTCAATAATCTTTGTTAAAAGATAAGTGGTACCAAAAATAATTTGTCTATATTTTGTAATTTTTAGGTCTATATCGTTGTCAAAAGATTGCGAACGTGCTATCTCAGTTTTAAGGACTTTTGTAGCGTCTCTTAAATTAGATTTAAGCACACGAAGTACATCTTCTCTCGTTTGCTTTCCTGTATTGAAATCGTCTTCGTAAGATCTAACAAGCTGTATATCGCTTAATTTTTTAAAGTAGTCAAGTCTAAAATCAACATACAGCTTCTCGTTATCCTCTTGTTCAAATGTTTTATTATAAACATCCAACATTTCTTTTGTTTTAGGGTATTGCTTTAACTGACAGTGTTTTTTAATTAAAGTTAAAAGTATTTTATTATAATATTCGTGTTGTAATCTAGTTTTCTTAATTATTTCATCCGCGTCATCAAATTTTTCAGATTGACCGATCTTATGAATGCTCCTTTTTAAACATTTGTTCATCTCTGCGATTATTTCATAAATTTTTGAAACAACATCGGTTTTATTGTTGGTAATTTCTTTTTCAATCTGGCTTAACCTTGAATTTGGAGTATCAATTTCCGTCCCCGAAGAATACTCCCGCTCTTCAGATTTTTCATCTTCTTCAAACGATTTGTTGTTATTTATTTTATTGCTTTTTGATTTTTTGGATAACAGAGATTTACTTGTTTTACCTTCTTCATCAGATTCTTCTTTGAAACTCTTTATCTCACCTATCTTTAAAGGTTTTTTTGTTGATTGTGATTCTTTGCTAGATTTTGAGCTTTCGTCCTCCTCTTCTTTTAACTCTTCACTAGAGGAACTATTACTGTCCGAAGATTTGCTTTCAACCCATATTTTCCCTCTGTTCATTTTTTGAGAAGGATTATAACGTTTTTCATCTTGACTGAAAGATTGCACTCCGGAGCTTTCGCTACTTGTCTTGGAAAACTGTGACTTTTTAGAATGATCGGATTCTAATTCTGAACTAGACTCCGGACTGAGTTCGCTTTTTGTGGTAACATCTTTCGCAGTAGCGACTTTATTTTTGTTAATTTCATTTTCCAATTTTTTTGCAGTATCCGGATTGATGGAAGTAAGTCTAACAGGGTTTGTTTCCCGGCTGGCAGTTCCAATCGATCTTTGCCCGCTAGCACTTGACTGTGCCAAAGGATTTTCATTGTCAACCAATGATAGCGTAACTCCGCCAACGGCTATAACACCCAGAACCCCTAAAAGAATAATGCTTGTCACTTAATATACTCCTTAACAAGATTACAAGATTACAAGATTACAAGATTACAAGATTACAAGATTAGTATAACATGTTTTGTTTTACGATTTCTTGTCACCTTGCAACATTCAAACTAACCCGTTATAGAACCTATAGAACCAACGCTTTTATTTCTTCGATGGGTAAGCCTGTACATTCGGATATAAAATCAATGTCAAATCCTTTTGATAGCATTTTTTTAACAGTTTCAAGTTTGGCATTATGTTCTCCTTCAGCTAATCCCTCTTTTTTACCTTTTTCTAGCCCTCTTTTTTCTCCTTCTTTAATACCTTCCTTTTTACCTTTTTGTAACCCATCAGAAATGCCTTTGTCATAATATTCCTTTCTAGCGTTTTCAATATCGCCTCTACGT
>CACZTP010000013.1 GCA_902784055.1 uncultured Pseudomonadota bacterium | reverse complement strand
ATTTAATTTCCCCGTCTCAATAGTACAAATAAACTTCAACTGCTTCTGCTCCACCCCATCGGGACAGTACTTTTTTATTAATTCTTCTATTTTAGTCATCTTCGTCATCTTTGATGTTTTCCTTTCACAAGTTCCATTGAATTATTAAACACGAGTATAATTATCTTCACAGATTTTAACAGATTATGTCCTAACTATCACGATTTACTATATTTTTTATATATCATTTGTATATCATTCGTATATATAATCTTGTTAAAATTTTTGTGCGTTAAGAGTTAAAGCCATTTTCAAATAGTGCCATTAAAAACGAATGCTATATTATTAAATATAATGATGTTTATATTATTGATAATTACAAACTTATTATCATACCTTTTATGTCAATTAACAAAATTTCCGTATTTATATTTAAATTTGCCGATACTCGTTATTTTGAACAAAAAAGTACATATACCTCTAGTAACAATAATTTTAATATCATTATTCGACGAACAAATGTTAAATTTTCCTATCGGGATGCTTGTCGCAATAAATACAGGAATAATGTTGTTATATAAGATTATTTTACATAAACATAAGATGTTGCGTTACTAAATATCGTTATAATAACTTATCTATAGTTCTGTTAAAACTTTGTCTATATCCTTTTGTTTTGCTAGTTGGCTTTTGCTTTGAAGATTTAGTAACTTTTTTCAATTTATTAGGTTTTACGCATATTGATCTTTTTTGTTTTTTACTCTTTTTTTGTTTTGATGTGTGATTTATTTTTTTATTGTTAATTGATTTTTTCACTACAGTATCAGTTCTCTTTATACTTTTAGTTTCTATAATTTGTAAAGGTTCTTCACTTGTTATGTTTTTAACAAAGTATAGTTGGTCACTTTTATACAAATCGTCGAAGTATTCCTTTGTTTTACCAGACATTTCTATAATATCATCAATAGGCATGCTATCCAATTCATATAAAACTTCATTATTCTGTTTTTGTGGCGAAAGTGTAGAAAACCTAGATTCTTTTAAAGTAATATCACGTGTTTTTATTGTTGTTTTATTAAGAGCAACTTGACTGGGTTTTATTAGTTCACTTACGCTGTTTTCAATTTTATATTGTTGTTTATTGTTTAAATGCCCCTTGAAAAATTTATCCATCAATCGAGCGGCCGTAAAATCACGCTCGCGTCCCGAATGACCGCCGAATACAATAGCAAAAAGACGCTTAGGTTTCCCGTCAGGCGAATAGCGTTGAGCAGTAACCCAAAGATTAAAACCAGAAGCGTTTATAAATCCTGTTTTTGCCCCATCAGACCCCTTATACCATCCGAGTATTTTGCAATGTGTCGCGTGTTTTATACCTTTATAGGTAAAACTTTTTAAGGCGAAATATTTCCAATATTGCGGAAATTTTTTATATAAAGCTAATCCTAATTTTGATATATCACTTGCTGTTGTTACTTGTCTTTTATTAGGAATACCTGAAGGATTTTCAAAATGTGTTGATACCATACCTAGCCCCTTCGCCTTTGCATTCATTTGGTTACAGAACTCAGACACAGACCCTGCCAAGTTCTCAGCAACGACAACAGCTACATCGTTTGCTGATTTAACAAGCAAAGCTTTGACACAATCAATTGCGCTTACGTAACTTCCAGGTTTTAAGTTTAATTTTGACGGCATTTGTATTGAAGCAAAATTTGATACACGAAATAGTGTTGTTGGTTTTATTTTTTTTGATTGTAACGCTTCTAAAAGTATATAAACGGTCATCATTTTTGTAAGTGAAGCCGGATGTCTTATTGAATGGGCATTTTGTTGGTATAAAACATTTGTTTTATTGTTTGAATACTCAACAATCAAAGCAGACTGAGGTGGAGAATATGTTTTTACAAGAGGGCGCGCGTATATGGAACTAGTTGTAAATAAAATATTTGCAAAAAATAACAATGCATTCCATACAAACACTTTCAGCTCTCCAATGTATTGACGATTTCACAGTAACATAAATAATACTAATATGTCAAATATTAATTCGTCACGCTTATAGTTGTTGTAAACACATCTTCTGAGTTTTCGATAGTATAGCTTATTTTAAATCTCACAAATTGCCCTATATAATCTAATGAAGTATTTGATATTTCGCAATTTTTAATTCTCGGCTCTAATATCAGTATCTGTTTTTTGCAATGTTCAATAAATTCGTTACGTATTTCTGACGCATCTAATAATGATTGTAGATCTCTTGTTCCATAAGAATAAGGATTAATTTCAATTGTCGGTAAATCGGAAATTTTACCTTTTATACGAATATTTGCTGATAGAATATTAGCAATTTCCACTGAAATAGAGTTATGTAGCTCATCAATGTTTTTAAAAAATGTTGAGTTATTAAATTTTTCAAAAAATGGTCTATCAATTTTATTTTCACTATTCATACAAATTTCCGTAAAATAAACGCAATGCTATGCAACCACGTAAGACAACCCGAAACAGCAAAACTAAATAACGTAATTGATATACCAAATATGTGAAACCCAGCGCTATCGCAAGGAGGTCTACCATTCAATAATGTTACAGGTTCTGGATTATCAAGCGTGGGCAAAATTGTTCGGCAAGTTTCTGGCGCCATCCACCAACTATTCTCAATCCCTAAATGGTAAAAACAAATGCAAAATAACACAAAAAGCGTTGATAAAGGTAATGATTGTATCCAATTCAAATGTTTTTGTTTTATTGCTAAAAAACAAGCAATGGCGACTACGATAAAGCAAATTCTTGAAAGTAAACAAAGCAAGCATGGAGTTTTGTCAAATACATACTGAGTAAAAATTGACGACGCAACACATAGCGTCGATACTAAACCTGTAAACTTCAGATTTGTATCAAAATTAAAAATAAATTTGAGCATTTAGATATGTAATAAAATCCTCTTTTTCAGCATAACATCGTTACATCCTAGGCATTGATATGTTGACAGTTGCGTAAAATTTATTCTAAAATGCTAGCGCGGTGTACTTCACAACAAGAAAAATGCTCAATAAGAACTGGCAATCAATAATACTACTGTTTACAACAGTAGCGAATCATGCATACTGCAGTGATAAAACTAGTTTTGATAAACAGATGATAATCGAAGATAGACAAAGCACAGAAATAGAATGTAATAACTCATCAAAAGACCTTATTTTGATTAAAAGCAATAAAGCTTTGGGAAAAGATGATCTGATTCAGAAAATTATGCTACGTGATTGTAGGAGAGAAAGGCTTCGGAAAAGATTTTCTAATGAACAACAAGAGCTTGATGATGCGTATCAGGCGTTAGAAAATTCGCAATCTTTTTACAAGACGGATCCATACAACGTTAACGATAATATCAATATAAACGATCATCAAAATATGGCTACTTTAAAAGAGGCATCAGATTACACAGGTTTGGTTCCAGGAAGTGGATACAAGTGTAACGTTTTAGTTGAAGATATTTTGTTGAGAGAAAGTGGCAGCTATATCGAAGGACAACCTTGGTCCTCTGACTCAGATACCGGCTCTGATTCTAGCAAAAAAAGTAGCCCATCTGTTTGATCTTTTTTTAAATAAACAAGTTGTTACAGTAATTAAGTTTTGCAAGCTAAACGACATTTCGGTGTCATTCTATAATGACATAAGAGTTAATATCTATTCTATTTATTAACTCTTATGTATTGCGTCACTTTTTATCCGTTTCTAGTGGGGCAAGGAGTCTAGCAATTTCAACTTTTGAAAGTTTTTTTGCAGTCTTGTTACTTGTTGTCGTATTACCCAACGGAGAGCTTGTATTTTGCACAATTCCAGGTTGCGAAGGTGATAGTATTTTATGGGTATTCACTTGTTGGGAGATTGAAATAGTAGAAGGATTTGGAGGAAGTTGAGGAATTGAAGATTTTGTATTATTTGGTGTAGTAAGTAATTGCTTTTGTTGTGATACGTTTACGATAGGTTGGGTTATTACTGGATTTTGAGGGACATCTGTTGTTTCTTCAACTTTCCCATCATCCCCAGATACCCCAATTGTTTTACTCTCTGTATACTTTATTTGTTGTTTTCCAACACTTTGTTGTTTAGGCGTAGGTAGTAAGTTTTGTGTTGTATTTTGTTGTGTAGACTGTTTGATTTGCTGTGTACCAGAATTTTCACGTAATATTGGTGTTAATTGAGTACCCGGCTGTTGTTTCATTTGTGGCAAATCCGACACCTGCGTAGCATTTGGCATTTGTAAAGAGGGTATTTGCAATAAAGACGGTACTTGTGAAACGCTATGCCATACGTGAGGACTATCATTATTAGGTTGAGCAATAATATTTTGTGCTACAGACTGACCGTTATTATTAACACTGTTAAGCGAAATTGATTTAACAGGTGCATCATTTTGAGTGTATGCGTTTGTTGCTCCGATATTATTAACATTCGTGTTTTGCATGCCTTGGTTAACTTGTTGTTCCTGTGATAAATTTTTTCCCATCTTAACATCAGCATTTGTAAAAGTTCCCATTTGTTCACCGTATTTTTTCCCTGAAATATTCGATGAATCTGATAATAATTCACGTATTGTATTAGGATCGTCTATTTTTTTTACCATATCTAAACGCCTGTTGCGTTCATCAATCATTTCTTTATATTTTGTCTCGTAATCAAATCGCGTTTTTGTGGCCATATAGTACTGACTATTTGCGCTTACTGCATTTGCATTTGCCTGTATTTCATTATTAAATTTCGATTTATCTGCTCCAGACGCTTTACTTGCAGATTTATTTGCGTCATCAAGTTGACGCTTTGCTTTTTCTACTTCTTTCCCTATAACTTCAGTGTTACGTTGTAGCGCCTGCAATGCTTCTTTTTTTGTGTTCGAATCTGTCGTCAGCCATTGTTTAACACTATCAATAACGGCTTGTAATTTCTCTTCAAGTAATTTTGTTTTTGCATTACTATCGATAATAGTATTATTGGCATTAACAGCTCCAGGATCTATTTGATCATATGTTTTTTTAAAAATTAATGCGGCATCTCCAAATGCTTTAGATATTGAATTAATTCCATGCGTAACCTCGTTAACGCTTGTGTTTTGTTGTTTTGCACATAAATATTCATTATTATACATAAAAGACAATATAAAACAATATTTAAATATTGATATTATTTTATTCATGCGTTTGTCAAAATGTACAAATTCATTCTAAGTATATTTGTTTAGCTTTAATAAATAGTTAACTCAGTCTACAATTTAATGTGTGGGATATTAAGCGATGCACAACTTGTCTCTTGAAATATTGAATACAGATATAGAAACATGCATTGAACCATTTTATAAAAAACGTTCAAGTTTAATAAAAAATCTCATAGGCAACAAGGTGCTGGACGCGTTACTGTATATACCGACAGGTGTTGTTGAAACACTAGAGATTTCTAATTTATCAAAAGACTTTGTTGATAAGAATATAATAATAACTGTTAAAATTGAATTTATTGAATATGCATTTTTTTCAAAAACTCGACCTATTACAGTAACATGCAGTGTCGGTAATGCTCGTATTGAATTACTATTTTTTAATTATAAACCTTGTTATTTAAAAGGTACATTTGATGTCGGTAAAACAGTTAAGATAGTTGGAAAGTTAAGTGTTACATCTAGTGGATTGTATCAAATAATAAATCCAAAAAAAGCAACCTTTAAGATAAAATCGGGATTATCAAGTACATACGCACTACGAACAGGAGTTACTCAAGATTTCGTATGTTCTGTTATTAATAACTCGTTGACTAAGTTGTGCAATGCTAATATACCAGAGTGGTTACCTCAAGAAATACTGGATAAATATGGTTTTTATTCATTCTGCGGTTCGCTGATAGCAATACATAAACCACAAACACCTGATTTTTCATTGTTAAATAACATATATAGGCAACGCCTGTGTTTTGATGAAATATTTGCAGAACAGTTAGCTATTCAGATAAGCAAAGCTCAACAAATGAAACGAATTCAAATAACCGATATGCAAAAACCTTCATGTGAGCTGGTAAAACAGCTTATTGCTAATTTACCATTCAAACTGACTGGAGAACAACTTAAAGCATATAACGAAATTGTAACTGATATATCAAAGACAACACCAATGCATAGGTTGCTACAAGGCGATGTTGGTTCAGGAAAAACTATAGTTGCGATACTTGCAATGTTGCGCACTATAGAAATGGGATACCAATGCGCCATTCTTGCTCCCACAGAAATATTAGCAAGACAACATCTTAAATCGTTGCAAAAATATCTTGATGGCACAGGTGTAGAAATTTCTATAATTACAGCAAATGAAAAAGGTCGTATCAGAAAGCAGATTTTAGAACATGTCTCTACAGGAATTACAAAAATACTTGTAGGAACTCATGCTATATTCAATGATAAATTAGTTTTTAAAAATCTGAGGCTTATAATAGTCGACGAACAACATAGATTTGGTGTTGGGCAAAGGCTTGCATTGATAGATAAAGGGAATAATCCACATATTTTAAGTATGACAGCAACACCAATTCCAAGAACAACAATAATGTCTATGTACGGAGACATTGATACATCATCGATTACTCAAAAACCGGTGGGTCGTAAGGAAATAATAACTAAAGCTATAACTATTGATCGTATCGCAACACTTATTGACGCAATACGTCGTATTTTAGATAAAAATCAAAAAGTATATTGGATATGCCCCCTTATAGAAGATAGTGAAAAACTTGATTATACATGTGTAGTTGAGCGTTTTGATTACCTTTTTGAACATTTTGGTAATGAAGTTGATATGTTACATGGAAAAATGAGTGTTGGAGAGAAACAAGATGTATTCGATAAATTTATCTCTGGAAAAACACATATTCTTGTATCAACTACAGTAATAGAAGTTGGAATTGATGTTCCGGATGCAACTGTTATCATTATCGAAAATGCTGAGAAATTTGGACTTGCTCAATTACATCAGCTACGTGGACGAGTAGGGCGGAGCGATTTGCAATCGTATTGCATGTTACTTTATGACAAGTCATGTTCAAATATAGCAAAACAGCGTATAAGAATAATGACACAAATAAGTGATGGTTTTACAGTCGCAGAAGAAGATTTGAAGCTACGAGGTGGTGGAGAAATTTACGGGACAAAACAAAGCGGGCGTAAGCAGTACAAAACGTTTAACATAACAAGTGCTATGGAACAGGAGCTTATTAACGAATACATAATAACCGCTAATAAAATAGCCAAACTTGTAGTACAAAATGGAAGTGTGAAATTATATGAAGATTGTTTACATATATTCAAACCCAACTTCCGTGAAAACTTAAAATTATCGTTCTGAAACGGATTGTACGATATAATTAGATACTGAAGATACAAAACTTGATCCTTAGATGTTGGAGATATTATTACTAATAGCCCCCATTGTCCTAGTGCTATTATCGATAGCATTAATGCCGTTATTTGCTCCAAACTTTTGGCATGAAAAAGAAGGTATATTTTTTACTGGCATAGTTTTATTCTCTATAATAGCTGATTTTATATACATACCAACTGCTAAGAGCATTTTAATAAATGCGCTTTTTCATGATTATATTCCATTTATTGTAATGTTATTTACATTGTACGTTTTAAGCCACGGCATACATATAAAAGTAAACGCAACACCCACAACAATGGCCAATATTATTTTTTTAGCTGTTGGTGGAATTATTTCATCTTTTATAGGAACAACCGGAGCTGCAATGCTCCTCATAAGACCATTTATTGCATTTAATGAAAGCAGAACTCACAAAGCTCATTTATTAGTCTTTTTTATAATAATAATTTCAAATATCGGCGGTTTATTAACTCCATTAGGAGATCCACCTTTGTTGTTGGGATACTTGCACGGAGTTGATTTTACATGGCTAACAACTCATATGTTGAAATATTGGGGTGGGTATATATCGATATGTCTGATACTATTATCTATTTTTGATAAATTTGTCCTGCGATTTGAGCATTTTGACGGGAGTACAAATTCCCATGAGGTAAAAATTAGCGTTAATGGAATTATAAATATTACTTTGCTATGCATTACAGCGATTATATTATTTATAAATGTAGACTGGAGTATTCATTCAGTTCCGACCATATACGTAAAAGATACTATTTTACTTGTACTTACAGGAATATCGTTATGGATACAAAAAACAAAACGTCAAAAAATTGATTTTATCCCTTTTATAGGGGTAGTAAAAACGTTTTTTGTTATATTTATTGTACTAGCCCCAGTGCTATATCTTATGGAACATAATACAGAAACAATACACAAATTTTTATATAGCGTAAGCGACGATGGGAAGTCGCTCCCTTTGGCGTATTTTATGTTATGTTCCACAGCGTCAGCATTTTTAGATAACGCCCCTTCCTATCTGTTATTTTTCCATATGACTGGACAAAACGCGGGAACTCTTATGTCAGAGCATTCTGATATACTGACGGCAATATCTGTAAGCTCAGTTGTGATGGGTGCAATAACATATATAGGAAATGCCCCTAATATGATGGTAAGAAACATAGCTATGAGACGGAGTGTTAACATGCCGTCATTTGTTGCATATATGGGATATGCCTGTTTAATAATATTACCGTCGACTTATGTATTGATAAAACTGTTTAACTTTAGGTGAAAAAATGAATATAAAAAATATAAGAAATTTTGCAATTATTGCACACATAGATCATGGAAAATCAACATTAGCTGACCGCATTATTGAAATTTGTGGAGGACTTGAAAAACGTGAAATGAAAGAACAAGTTCTCGATTCGATGGATATAGAACGAGAACGAGGAATTACAATAAAAGCTCAAGCTGTAAGGCTTAATTATAAAGCATCAGATGGAAATACGTACCAATTAAATCTTATAGACACTCCTGGACATGTTGATTTTGCATATGAAGTAAGTAGATCTCTTACGGCGTGTGAAGGTTCTTTACTTGTTGTCGATGCATCACAGGGAGTTGAGGCACAAACATTAGCTAACGTATACCACGCAATAGATGCAAATCATGAAATAGTAGTTGTATTGAATAAAGTTGATTTACCAGCCTCAGACGTTGAAGGTGTAAAAAATCAAATAGAAAATGTTATTGGAATTGATGCGTCAGATGCAATTCCAATTTCAGCAAAGACTGGGGAAGGCGTACAGAATGTTTTAGAGGCTATAATCAATAAATTGCCTGCTCCTAAGTCCTATAACTCTAACAAACTTTGTGCATTATTAGTTGATAGCTGGTATGACTCTTATTTAGGAATAGTAATTCTTGTCCGAATAATGGCTGGTACCCTTTCAAAGGGTATAAAAATAAGAATGGTATCAACCGGTTCCGTCCACACAGTTGAAACTGTAGGCTATTCTGTGCCTAAAAAAGTAATGACAGAAAGCCTTACTGAAGGAGAAGTTGGTTTTATAACTGCTGGCATTAAAGATATTGCAGACTGTCACGTTGGCGACACAATAACTGATGACAAAAACCCAAGTGATATTGTATTGCCTGGGTTTAAACCATCAATCCCTGTTGTATTTTGTGGAATATTCCCTGTAGACAGTTCAGAGTTTGACAAACTTAAGGAGAGTTTGCAAAAACTTCATTTAAATGATGCAAGTTTTAGTTTTGAAACTGCTACATCAGCGGCGTTAGGTTTTGGTTTTAGATGTGGATTTTTAGGTTTACTGCACCTTGAAATAATCCAAGAACGGTTAGACAGAGAGTTTAATATAGACATAATAACAACCGCTCCAAGTGTTGTTTATAAAATAACACTCACAAATGGCGAGATTATCCAATTACATAATCCTGTTGAAATGCCTGATGTAATGAAAATATCGAAGATAGAGGAGCCATGGATTAAGGCGACAATTATAGTTCCTGAAAGTTATTTAGGCAATGTGCTAACTTTATGTGAAGATAAAAGAGGTATCCAGCTTGATATGAGCTTTTCCGGCAATAGGGCAATTGTTGTATATAAATTACCTCTTAATGAAATAGTCTTTGACTTTTATGACAAGCTAAAATCAGCAACAAAAGGGTATGCATCATTTGACTATTCTCAAGATGGATATAATGAGGGTGACTTAGTTCGTGTATCGATACTTGTCAATGGCGAACAAGTTGACGCGTTATCAATGATAGTTCATAAAACAAAAGCTGAAAAACGTGGACGAGCATTGTGTGAGCGATTGAAAGGGTTGATACCAAAACAGCTGTTTAATATAGCGATACAGGCAGCTATTGGTGGAAAGATAATTGCTCGTGAAACAGTATCGGCTTATAGAAAAGACGTATTAGCAAAGTGCTACGGTGGAGATATTACAAGAAAGCGCAAACTCTTAGAAAAACAGAAAGCGGGGAAAAAGAGAATGAGAACTTTCGGAAACGTCGAAATTCCTCATAAAGCATTCATTGAAGCATTAAAACTTGGTGACGTCTAACAAGTGTTTTATCCAGAAATTTTTAAACTTGCTATAAAGACAGCGCAGAACGCACCACAAAATGAAATACCAGTATCAGCAGTGGTTGCAATTGAGAACAAAATAATATCGGTTGCAACAAATAATACATTCGCGACCGGAAAAGATTGGCATCACGCTGAATATATTGCTGTATGCAATACGATACATGAACTACAGGTACGCTATTTAACTGATGCGAGCATTTACATTACATTAGAGCCGTGCATTTTTTGCAGTGCATTGCTAGAAAAAGTGAGAGTCGGTCATATATATTTCGGAGCTTACAATACTGATAAACCGGCTCTTATGGAATGTTTCTCGAAGTTTTTGTATATAAAAAACAATGTCGAGATCATAGGTGGCATATATGAACGAGCATGTAATAATATATTGGTAAACTTTTTTAACAAAATGAGAAAGAAATGAGCGAAATAAGACTTAATAAAGCAATGGCAATGCTTGGAATATGCTCAAGACGAACTGCGGATGAATTTATATCAAAAGGAATGGTAAAAGTTAACAACATAAAGGTTAACGAATTAGGGACAAAAGTAAAACAAGGAGATACGATAACAGTCAACAGTATTGACTATACATTGAAAAATAAACCCACACCATCTGTTTGGATATATAACAAACCTGTAGGTCTTATCGTTAGTCACAAAGACACAAAAGGGCGTGATACTGTGTTTGATGTCGTAAAAGATCTTATTGGCGAACGCGTTATTTCAGTTGGCAGACTTGACATTAATTCTGAAGGCTTGCTGTTACTCACTAATAGTGGCGAATTTGCTCACTATGCTGAAAATCCTAAAACAGGCTGGGAAAGACATTACAAAGTTCGTGCATTTGGAACAGTTCAAAAAGATTTTATACAAAAACTGAAAGAAGGAATCACAATTAATGGTATTCGATATGCCCCGATAAAGGTGTCAATACTGGACTCATCAGACAAATCAAAAAATCACTGGTTCTTGTGCGTTTTAAAAGAAGGTAAAAATCGTGAAGTTAGAAATGTGTTTGAACATTTCGGTTTGCGAGTAAATAGGCTAATAAGAACAAAATATGGACGATATGAACTCGGAAATTTACCAGTTGGAAAAGTCATAAAAGCTCAAAATTTCATTAAAAATGTTTGAAATACCGCAAGAAAGTGTTAGACACTTAAAATGAAATTGTTCGTTTTACAAAAAACAATGAAAATTTTAACATCTTCCAGGATAACTGTTGTTTGTGCATTCATAGTTGGCGCGGCACAAATATCATCTGCGACTCAAACTTCAGAACAGATCAATTCCTTATTTAGCAATTTAGCTCCGGAGAAAACATTATCTGAAGATACGAAAAATACAGATAACAATTTCTCACAGCAATTTTCAACAGCAAACAATAGTATAAATGATCTTTTTGATGGAGAGTTTAAAAAACCGTACCCTGTTCGTAAGTTTTACAGAAAAGAAAAATTCAAAGACTTTGAAAAACCAGATATTGAAAATGTGTGTAGTTCATGTACTGATATAGGTACGTATATAACGAAAAATATTAGTGAAGTAACAGACATTAAAACTAATAAGGAAAAAGTAGACGAAACCAAGGTTGTGATTGTAGATGATTTTGCAAAAAAATTAAGACAGCAACAAGATAGCGCAAGTTCAGTTTGGAATAGAGAACAATTACAAACGAATCGAATATTAGCAGAACCTCAGAACGTTGAACCGCCTAAAATAAAAGAGATATTAGGGAAAAAGAGACTCATTGGTGATTATAGCAACAGCGAACAACTTGATAATTTTTTAAATAAAAACCTTGATATGAGTGATAGTTGTTTAGAAAAGCAAATTGTGACTTTATCAAAATTTGTACGTCCAGATCCAAACGACTACTTCAACTTCCATAAAGATAAAAATGTAACATGCACAATACACACATTAACTCAAGAAATATGCCAGCGATTTTTTCTCAAACCAGTATTTTTGTTTAAATTTAGTCATACAACAACTAGTATTGATAAAAATCGAAGATTTAGTTGCTTTTGGAAAGTATTATTAATGCACAATGCAATTTTTACAAAAAAGATTTCTTATATAAATGAACAAAAACAAGTTATGACAATTGATATTAACGACGAAATACTTATTAATAGGGTCGACAATATTCTCAAAAAGTACATTAGTAATAGCGAAAGGACAATAAATAAAATTATCCAATTTATGAAAAATTTAAAACATTTAGATGCGACAAGTGAATATGAGATGGATCAAGTTAAGTTTTTTATACACGTATTACAGAACATAAGTGAGATAAGAAAAATTTCATGGAATATAACTCTTAGTGATGGAAGTGCTTCGAGCACAATAGGAAATTTATTTGACGTGAAATTACAACCAATATTGAACGAATATTTTACTGCTCTTAAAAGTATTGTCGAGCTTGTAAGACGTCACAAATAATAAAATACTTATAATAATAAATATTCAAATAAACTAAACAAGCGGCAATGCGGTTTGATCGCTTGTCCGTCTTTGTGGTGCGCAATGTATTAAATTCAATGTATTGCGTTCTACAAGAATATAAAATTTCATCAAAATTAGTTGAAAAGTTTTAAGGGCTGTCAGAAGATTATTTTAGGAAATGTTTTTTGGTAAAAAATGAAAAAATTTTTGAACCTTGTAGTTTCAACTATTATCGCAGTAGCAAGTGTTGATATAGGTATTACCTCCGACATGGGAAAGAAGCCTGTTTTGTTTAGGGCCGTCTTACCTAATTCTCAGAACTACATGAAAGAGCTTAGCAAAACAAAAGAGCTATTACCTAACACAGATAAACCGGCAGAAGACACTAGTGAATTACCAACTTTGACAAGGTGTACTCCTTTTCCATTCATTATGGGGGTCGAAAAAACGGGTAGCAATAGCGAAACGCTATTTAATAGCGCAACACTTTCACAAAAAATACAAAGTCCATTTCTTTTAAATCAAGCAAATACGACAATTGATATCCAAAGAGCAATAAAAAACAATGATAATATTCTAAACAAACAGAAAGATATAACGCAACATAAGCTAAGTTTCGGGAGAATAGATGATTTTGTAAAATCTGCGTTCAGTCCTTTTAGAGCTACAGAAAAAGAGTTAATTTCGGATACACCGCGTAAAACATCAGAAATAAAGAGTGTTATAAATGACTTTCAACTAAATACTGAAAACAATATAAATGACGCCAGAACTATAGAAATCCTAATTCCAAAAGAATTACAAAATGATGAATTAAATGATGAGTTAGATACTGGTAAAATCTTTCTAAGGAAAAAGCATTCCAAAAAAAATACAAGGAGAGGTTCAGTAAAACACTATAAATTATCAAAAGCTAACACAAAAGAGTTATACAATACACAGTATAGAATAATTTACAGGCTTGATAAGTTGGTAAAAAGCAATAACGACATGCTATTAAAGCTTGATGAAATAAAAAACTTCTGTCAAGACGTATTAAATAAAATGTCAGAAACTGACTTTCAAAAACGGAAAGAGAATATACAAATTGAAGGACAACTAATTAATTTGCAATCTCTCCAATTTGGTCAATCCTCAAATGAAATGTTAGACAACTTTGATAATCTCCCTTCAAATGAAGCACGACTTACTTACCTTTTTGAAAAACAGTTGAATAATAATTCTGCTACAGAAAAATATCTTCTAAAAATATCAAAATTCGTTTTGTATTATAATGATAAACATAAAGAAAAACAATCTACTGTTTGGGAAACAGTACAATACATAGGGCAACTTTTTAAATCAAAACCATTATTACTATTCGATTTCGGTGAAAAGAAAAACGTGTCGATTGTTAAAAATAGTCAATTTAATAATTTTTGGACAGTTATTTTGTTCCTTAATATATTATCTAAGAACGAGATTGTATACAGAGAATGTAATGGACAGATTAAAACAATTGATGTAAATAATATTTGTCATAATGGTTTTAATAGCAAAACATTGTTAATGTTGAAGTTAAATCGTGATTTAGTCAAAGATGTTGATAGCATTTTATTTTTAATAAAAAAACACATTGACGAAAATAATAATTCAACAACATTAACTGGAAATATTAATTTTCCAAATAAATCTGAATATCTGAAAACATTGAATGAAGTGAAACAGTTTGTTTGTTTTTCACATGTGTTGTGCAATGACGAGTTTGTGTCATCTATTCCGATGAATGCTTTTTTTAACGAATATATTCCGTTAAAAACGGTGAGAGAGTTGTTTATATACAAATTTCTACCCATCTTATACAAATACTTTAAATTAACGAAAGATGTTGTAACGGTTGTAGAAAATGAGCTGAAAATACGAGTTCCAATTGAAATTTTAAACTATGAATCGGATAATAAAGCTAGTGCGTAACTTATTTTAAAGTTGGGATCCTCAAATTCGCTTTTGAGCCTCCCCCCCCCTTGCAATGAATTATAGATTTTTGTAACATAATATTGAAATTGCGGGTATAGCTCAGTGGTAGAGCACAACCTTGCCAAGGTTGGGGTCGAGGGTTCAAGTCCCTTTGCCCGCTCCATTTTTTATTCATTCAATTAAAGGTAGTTAATAATGGCAAAGAAAACAGCGGTTTTAACGATAAAGATGGTTAGTACAGCCGGTACCGGGTATTTCTACGTAACAAAGAAAAATCCGAAGAATATAACTGAGAAGCTCAAGCTTAAAGGTTATGACCCGAAAGTTCGTAAACACGTTCTTTTTGAGGAACATAAGATTAAATAATGGGGTTTAACTGTGGAATTGTCGGTTTACCTAACGTTGGTAAATCAACCCTTTTTAATGCTTTGACATCTTCTCAGCAGGCGCAGTCTGCTAATTATCCGTTTTGTACAATAGAGCCAAACATTGGGCGCGTCGATGTTCCAGACGATCGTCTGTACCGACTTGCAAACTTAGCGAAGTCTGAAAAAATAGTACCGGCTCAGTTAGAAATCGTAGATATAGCTGGGATAGTAAAGGGCGCGAGTAACGGTGAAGGGTTAGGTAACAAATTTCTTTCGAATGTAAGAGAAGTTGATGCGATCCTACATGTTGTACGGTGTTTCGATAATGACGATATAATTCATGTTTCGGGAAAACCTGATCCTGTATCAGATATTGAGACAATAGAAACGGAATTGATGCTTGCGGACTTAGAAAGTGTTGAAAAAAGATTACCAAGCTTAGAAAAAAAACTAAAAAATTCTAAGGATAAAAATGATGCAACGCTGTTTTCAGCAATGCAGAAGGTTTATGACGCATTAAAAACAGGAAAATCTGCACGAACAGCTGGTATTGAAGATAAGACCATATTAAATCAGTTAGCATTATTGACAACAAAGCCTGTCATGTTCGTTTGCAATGTGTCGGAAGATGAAATCTCAACTGGTAATAAATACACAGACGCAGTTAAAAACTATATTGGTAATAATCCTGTTGTAATAATATCTGCAGAACTTGAAGCTGAAATCTCTCAACTAGAAACAATAGAAGAAAAAAATGAGTTTCTAAAGTCTTTAGGCATTGAGAAATCAGGCTTAGATAAGGTTGTAAAAACCGGATACGACTTGTTAGGATTGTACACTTATTTCACAGCAGGCATTACCGAAACAAAAGCCTGGACAATACAAAAAGGAATGACAGCGCCACAGGCTGCGGGAGTTATTCATTCAGATTTTGAGCGTGGATTTATATGTGTCGAGACAATTTCGTATGAAGATTATGTTGCTCATTGTGGGGAAACCGGCGCTAAACAAGCTGGCAAAATGCGTTTAGAAGGCAAAGATTACGTTGTTCAGGATGGAGATGTGATGCACTTCAGATTTAATGTTTGATATATAATTATTTGTGTCGGGAAGTAGCGCAGCCTGGTAGCGCACTTGTTTCGGGTACAAGGGGTCGGAGGTTCAAATCCTCTCTTCCCGACCATAACGGAAGGAAATCATAAACAATTGCTTTATTGGAAGAGAGGCTTCGGCAAGCTCCAATCGAGCAAGTATATATGATGGTATTTGGGACAATGTGTTATACAAAAATTAACTTAAGGTGTTGGTGAATATAGTCGGATACGGACGACAAGTGTCAAGAAAATATGTTTACATGGAAAATATTTAAATATCCTTTTGGAAGATTTTGTTGCTGGCATATTTTTTTGTTTAGCGGAGCAACTGGGATTGCTAGTTTACTTATTAGCGCTGTTAATTGGCACTATACAAAAACACTAAAGGATGCAGGTATTGCATTAAAAAGCGCAGATAAGCTAAGTAATTTATTATCAAACTCTGAATACATAGCAGAGCACTTTACCGCATTCGATACAACGTTAGTATTGTTAGCCATTTCTATACTTATTATTGGATTTTATTACTCTATTATTTTAGCAACAAAAAGAATGCTATTTTATCCCTATAATTATATAGGATTAATTGTTTCTTTTAACAAAATTCCATTGAAACATATAGTATTTATACTATTAGGATTTTTTCTATCAGATTACTTTCCGATTTTTTTAAAAGAAACAATTAATGGTTATTTACCACAAACATTAGTTAACAACGATACTTCTTTTGCCTTTTTCAAAGAATGTTTATTAATATTTCTTAGTCTAATCAGTATGTACTTTGTTTTGCAATTTTATTTGGGCAAAAACGCAAATATCGAATGGTTACAAAATACTACAAACAAGGAAAGTTGAAGGTTTTTTAGCCTATATGTTACACTAAACGTGTCACTGATTAGGTCGAGTGGCAGAGCGGTTATGCAGAGGACTGCAAATCCTTGTAGATCGGTTCGACTCCGGTCTCGACCTCCACAATCGGAACATACATGGCAACAATATTAGAATTTGAGAAATCCGTTTTATCCCTCGAAAAACAAATTGAAGAATTACAAAAATCAGCTCCAGTTGAAGATCCAAGTGTTACATCAGATATAACAAGGCTCCGTGAAAAAATCGACAAAATGCTAAAAAAACTTTACTCAAATCTATCTCCTTGGGATACTGTGCAAGTTGCAAGATTACCAGAAAGACCAAAATTTTCTGATTATCTTAAAGGAATGTTTACTGATTTTGTTGAACTGTGTGGAGATAGGATTTGTGGAGATGATCCAGCAATAGTTTGCGGTTTCGCAAAAATAGACAATCGTAAATGTATGCTTATAGGGCAAGAAAAGGGCTTTGATACGGAAAGTCGTATAAAACACAATTTTGGCATGCCGAGACCAGAAGGATACCGCAAAGTTATCAGACTGTTAGATTTAGCAGATAAATTTAATTTACCAATTATAACCCTTATTGATACTTCGGGGGCATATCCAGGGTTGGAATCGGAAGAACGGGGACAAGCAGAGGCTATCGCTCGTTGTATAGAAAAATCATTAAAAATAAATGTACCAATAATAAGCACAATAATAGGAGAAGGTGGTTCCGGTGGTGCAATAGCTTTAGCAACTGCAGATTTCGTACTAATGCTTGAACACTCAATTTATTCCGTGATATCCCCAGAGGGGTGTGCATCAATATTGTGGAAAGATGATAAAAAGGCATCTACAGCTGCGGAAATTTTGCATCTAACAGCAACTGACCTTAAAAAATTCGGAATTATAGATTCAATAATTAAAGAACCTGCAGGTGGCGCTCATAGGAATAAAGAGAAGACAATACAATCTGTAAAAAAATCAATACTTCAATATTTGGATAAAACGAAAATTATAAAAGATATAAATGTGAAACGTAGAGACCGGTTTCTGAATGTCTTATAATTCGATTATTGTTTTAGGTACGTCTGCCACATACGACTCTATAATGCTTGACCACTCTATAAGGGTTATTCCTACGTGAGCGAATTCGATTAATCCAAGTTCAAATAACTCTGCTTCATTTTTTAATCTATACAGGTCTGCATGCCACACTGTTCCTTTTGTCGTTTCATATGTGTTGATTATTGTAAACGTTGGGCTTATGACCGTTTTGTCTTTATTTATTAAAATTTGTGCCAAAAAGAATTGGGCATAAGTTGTTTTCCCGCTCCCTAAATCGCCTCGCAAGAGAATGACATAGGGTGGGACTATTGCAGACGCTAGGCGTTCAGCCTTTGTTTTTAAATCCGATAATTCGTACTTAAACATAAAGATAGAGGGCTAGCGCCCCCCCTTTTGTAACTTCTCACTTTTTATTAAGAGCGTTGCCTAAAACATCGCCAAATTTTGAATTCATTGTTTCTGAATTTACTTTTTTCAATATTGCTCGTTGCGTTTTTATGTCGAGTGCATTTATGGATATTTGAACGTATCGACTCCCGACATTAACGACCGTAACAAGTGCGTCAACTTCGTCTCCTTCTTTGTAGTCTGCAAATTTTTTATCACCATCACGACCTACATCGAAACGTTTCAGCAAACATGGTAATCCATTATCTAATGTTACGACCATGCCTTCAGTTCCAATTTTAGAGACTTTACCATGGACAACATCGTCTTTCTTGATACTCTCAAGCATTTTTGCATAAGGATCTTCTGACAGCTGTTTAATGCCCAACCGTATTATTTCTCTACTCGGATCAACTACAAGAACTTTTGTTTCAATAGTCTGTCCAATCTCGTACATTTTGGCGCGGGAATCAATTCCGATGTTAGTCCGTGTAAGCTCTTCTTCGTAGGTCATATCCCAGCTTATATCCCTCATAGCGATCGTACCGTCTAATATATCTGTTAAACCGACGAATATCCCAAATTCCTTGATACCGCGAATTTTGCCTGACACAACAGAACCAACCGGATGCTCTAAAGCAAACTGTTCACATGGATTAGGTTGACAACGTTTTATACTTAAGCTAATCTTGTGCTTATCAGGGACAACTTCAAGAACCTTAACATTAATTTCATCTCCAATACTTACCGCATTACTGGGAATTACATTTTTGATCCAACTTAACTCAGATCTATACGCCATACCTTCAATACAAGGTTCAAGTTCTATAAATGCACCATAGTCTGTTATATTAACAACCTTACCTTTATATATTTCTCCAACCTTATAGCGTTCTTGAATATTGCTACTCCAAGGAGTTTCTGACAATTGTTTCATTCCTAAAGAAACTCGTCCTGTATCTCTGTTAAATTTGATTATCTGAACCTTTACCTTATCCCCGACTTTCACTACTTCATTTGGGGAGCTAACTCTTCTCCACGACATATCTGTTACATGAAGTAATCCGTCGATTCCACCAATATCAACAAACGCACCGTACTCTGTAATATTTTTGACGATACCGTCCATAACCATACCTTCTTCAAGTTGAGACAATATCTCTCCCCTTGTTGCATTACGCTCAAGGTCAACAACCGCTTTTCTTGAAACGACTATGTTATTTCGAGTACGCTCCATCTTCATAATTTTGAACCGTTGTGCTACACCGAATAACGTTGATATATCTTTAATCACTCTTGTATCAATTTGACTTCCTGGAAGAAATGCGTTTGTGCCACAAATATCTACAAAGAAACCGCCTTTTGTTTTGCCGGTAATTACCCCCGTGATTACATCTCCGTTGACAAAGCTATTAGTAAGACGTTGCCAAACAGCTTCCTTTTTTGCTTTCTCGATACTAAGAACCGGATTACCGTGTTTATCCTCAAAACGTTCAATATAAACATCAACAGTATCTCCGACTCGAACTTCATCAATACCCTTTAGGGATTTTATATCATTGATACTTAACCGACCTTCGGATTTTAATCCGACATCAATTATCGCATCATCTCTTTTTATTGAAACAATCGTACCAGTAACAATACGTTTTTTTTTACCACCTGACTTTTCAAATATGTCTGATTTTTCAAAAGACCTTTCAAGCAAAGTCTCGAATTCTGAAACTGTTTGGGAATTACTCATGATAACTACTGCACAATGTGAATGCATTGTGTAAAAAAAACCTCACAACTGTATCCAGGATATCACAAATAACAAATCTTCGTATTACGATCCTCTCGCGTGTCTAATTTTTTATGACAATGCTATCAATTTAAAGCGCTGTCAATTTAAAGTTGTCGTTTGTTTATCAGCTTGTCATGATATTTCATTGTGCAACTATCGTTCAACTTGAAGCATGTAATGGCTTTTTTTATACTAACTAAGTTAACGCTTCAATGTTTTTTGGGGTAACTTAATGAGTACTGACGAAAAAGGTACTGCTGAATTTTCGAAAATTCGTTCGATGATTTGGCCAATACACAATTACGAATTAAAGAAATTTTTACCAATGGGATTGATGATGTTGTGTATATTATTCATTTACACACTAGTCAGAGATCTTAAGGATACGCTTGTTGTAAGTCACGCAATTGGTGGTGGAGCTGAAACGCTTGGATTTTTAAAACTCTATTGTGTTGTTCCGTCTGCTATTTTGTTCATGATAGTCTTCGTAAAACTAGCAAATAAACTGAGTCGTGAAAAATTGTTTTACTCGATAGTAACGTTTTTTTTGGCATTCTTTGTTTCTTTCGGTTTTATAATTTTTCCCTGTCGTGAATTTCTTCACATGTCTGCGGAGACGATATCTAAATTGCAGGCATCTTATCCTGCCTTGCACTGGTTTATCCCAGTAATTGGTAACTGGAGTTACTCGCTGTTTTATATATTTGCTGAATTGTGGGGTTCTGTAGTTCTTACTGCTTTGTTTTGGCAATTTGCAAATGAAATTACTCGTGTATCTGAGGCAAAACGGTTTTATAGCTTATTCGGCTTTGTCGGCAACTTTGGTTTGCTAGCTTCTGGTAGCGTTATAATCGCTTGTTCGAACATTGCAAAAAAGAGTGCAAACAGTGGTATTGATACTTTTGGAACTAACCTTAAATTACAGATTGGTTCGGTGCTGTTTTTTGGAACCATTTTATTGGTAATTTATCGCTGGATGAACAAAAACGTTCTTACAGATAAAAGATACTATGACCCTGGAGATATTGCTAAGAAAAAAAGCAAGCCTAAAATGGGACTTGGCGAAAGTGCAAAAATGCTTTTTACTAATAAGTATTTGTTGTTAATAGCTGTTCTAGTATTAGCTTATGGTATTTCAATAAACCTTGTTGAAGGTGTGTTTAAAGGACAAATAAAGCTTGCCTATCCAGATTCCAACGACTACAGCAAACTTATGGGTAAACTTTCGTTCACGACAGGATGTTTGACAATAGTTGTTATGTTGTTTGGGGCAAATATCCTCAGACTGTGTTCATGGAAAACAGCAGCTCTTATTACTCCTGTGTTTTTGTTCTGTGCAAGCCTTGTTTTCTTTGGAGTAATAATATACGAAAACAATATGGGACTTAATGCTACAATTATGGGCACGAGTGTCGTAATGATCGCGGTAGTAACTGGTCTCATTCAAAACGCATTCTCAAAAGGTGTTAAATACTCACTATTCGACTCGACTATGCAAATGGCATACATTCCACTTAGTCCAGAAGAGAAAGTAAAAGGTCAAGCAGCTGTTTCTGTTTTGGCTGGTCGTATGGGTAAAGGTGGAGGTGCCGCAATCCAATCTACAATGCTTATGCTTGCGGGTGGTAACACACCGTTGTACAAACTAGTTGACTGGCTTGCAGCAATAGTTTTCTTTGTTGTTCTATTGTGGATATTTTCAGTAATAAACCTGAGTGGAAGATTTGAAAAACTTACAAAGGAAAAGGAAGCTGAGGCAAAAGCAACGACCGAAACAAAATAAATAATATCCAAAGGTAAAAATTATTACAGCTCTGGGACTTCCGAGCTGTTTTTTTTATTGACATAAAATTGAGCAAAAATTTCTCTTAGAACAGCAGACAGTATTGTTGTTGTCGTATAATAAAACAAAATAATAAGCAGAGAGATAACTAAAATGGCAGACTTGAATTTATTTTTGCCACAAAAGAGAAAAACCCGAAGTTCGAGAAACGACAAGATTGCCGTTCAGCTACGTGAATGTATTGCCAGTGCTTTGGTTCAAAATGATTTCCCTGTTTTACCAGGGCATGAAGAAGAGTCAAAGTTAAAGGTTTTTGTAACTATTACTCACGTAAATGTTGCACCAGATTTGCGTAATGCGACTATATCGTTTGTAACATTGAACGATGAACGTCAAGACGAGACGCTAAAGTTTTTCGAACTACAAATGCATTTCTTTAAAAACCTGATTGCTAAAAAACTTAAGTTACGTTTTATACCAGAACTTACTTTTAAAATAGATAAATCTGTTACTTATTCGGAAAATATAGAAAAATTGCTTAAGCAAATATAAATGTATACACTCAATTACGGTCCTCACCATCCATCAACACATGGGGTGCTTCGGTTAAAACTAACAATGGAAGGTGAGAGGATCATTGAGTGCGAGCCTATAACTGGATACTTACACAGAGGCGTTGAAAAGCTTGTTGAAACAAAATCGTTCATTTCAATAATTCCGTACATTGATAGGCTAGATTACTTAGCTCCTGTTATTTCTGAACACGCTTATGTATTAGCTCTTGAGGGATTGTTACAAATAGAAATTCCACGTAGGGCGTTAATTATAAGAACAATATTTGATGAATTAACAAGAATTTCGTGCCACATAATGGGAATAGGGTGTGCAACCTACGATATGGGACTATTAAGTTTGTTTCTTTATGGCTTTGAAGAACGCGAAGCGATAATGAAAATATTTGACTCTGTTACAGGGCATAGAATGCATTTAGCTTATTATGTGCCTGGAGGAGTTATATCCGATATTTCTGACGAGCATATAATACAAATACAATTATTTATAAGTCAATTAAATGCCTATCTTGATAAAGTGGAAAAATTGGCATTAAATAGTCTTATTTTCAAGAGCAGGACAAAAGATATAGGCATAATATCACATCATTTAGCTCAACGATTTGGAGTATCGGGCGTTAATCTTCGAACTTGTGGCATTGATTATGATATACGAACCGTTAATCCATATGGAATTTACAAAGAGATTGATTTTAAGACAATAACATTAGAACAAAGTGATTGCTATAATAGAACCTATTTAAGGTTTTTAGAAATAAAACAAAGCATTGAAGTTATAAATCAATGTTTAGATTTAATAGAACCTGGTGAATGGAATACATATAGGAAATATGAATGTCCTGACAAAACTGGCTGTTTTTTTAACTGGAAAATAAAACTACCTGCGAGCAACCAGTTTTATAGATCTGTTGAAAATTCAAGAGGTGAATTCGGCGTACATCTTTGCACCAATGATGAACCAACACATCCATTTCGATTACATTTTAAGTCTCCAAGCTTCGCAATAGTTAACATGCTACGCGAATTACTTGTTGACTGCGAACTTGCAGATGTAAGCA
This sequence comes from uncultured Pseudomonadota bacterium, assembly GCA_902784055.1. Lineage (GTDB taxonomy): Bacteria > Pseudomonadota > Alphaproteobacteria > RUG11792 > RUG11792 > RUG14087. Next base: position 258 of record CACZTP010000013.1, on the reverse strand, counting down.
TTATTCTCGGCTCTCTTGATTTCATAATGGGTGACTGCGATAGATAACACTCAACGACGTTGTATTTTTTTATAAACAAGACAAACACCGTCAATAAGAAAAATATTTATTTTCTCTTATTGCATTGTTTTTATAAATTTGCATACCCTGCAAGTGAAGGGGTTCTCCTTCATATATCAACTTTGAGTTCTAAACGTTTGTTTTAAGAACTTAACCCTTTTGGGATGTAATTTTAGATCTAAAAAATTCCTATTTTGT
>CACZTP010000012.1 GCA_902784055.1 uncultured Pseudomonadota bacterium | reverse complement strand
TATCAGTTGGATAACTTCTGTTGAGTAACAGCTGTAAACAATTTTTAAGGAAGAAGGGAGAAAGAGACTTATGAAAAGTTTTAAAAACAAACATTTAAAAAGACTATTAACAAGTATTTGTTTAATAACATCCTTGGGGTTTATTTCAAATAATAGCGCTATTGCGTCTAAAAATAGCATTGTTGTTTCCAACAATAATGCTTGTAGCTTTGTAAAATACTCTGATATAAAAAATGACTATGTAAATAAAAAACCTTGGTTAACAGAGTTTTCGGAAGAATCTGTTATGGCTTTTGCGAAATCCAAAAACTTAAACATAGACGAACAACAACAATTAGATGAAAAAGAAAGAACTTTGGGATATAGATATAACAGAAACAAAATACAGCAAATAATAGACAGAATTAATGTAATAAATAAAAAAGCTAATGAATACGACAAGAATGTTTTGGCTACATTGATGCTGAATGCACTATGTGGAAATAAAATTAGTTTTGAAAATGGTTTACCAGATATTATTTATGCTATTCAGTGTTGTCAGTTAGAAGCTCATGTATCTCTGAACGGCAGTGATTGTGAGGTTTTAAAGAATGAAAATGTTAGAAGCTTTTATAAAAAAATAGATCATACGCGTAAAGAAAGAGGTCTTAGCTATATAGGCGGTTTTATATCTGATAAAATGTTACGATTACTTATGTCTGATGTTCATTGTTTTTTCGATGGAAGGCAGTGTTATCTGGATGCGTGTAGAGCGTTTCTTAAATTTATCAACAACGATGTATTAAAAAGGTTTTATTCAGAACATCCAGAACAATGTATTGATATTTATTTTACTGACGAAGAAAACAGTCCAACAAGCTTATTGCTCTTGTCAAAAGATATATACAAAGAACAGGTATCAAAAAACAACGACAATGAAACTTCGCGTTGCGAGAATGTTATGTTAATAGTCCGAGATCGTGTTGCCTCCATATTTGGTGAGAACATTTTATCTAAGGGCAATAAATATGATGTTTGTGTTCATAGTTCTATTTGGGCCGATTACGATGACTATCAGACAAAAAAGCTGGTTCGAAACCGCAAATTAATATATGAATCAACAATAGACGCTATTAAAAATTTTCAAAATGATAAAAATCCAAATATAAAACAATATTTAGACGACATATTGGGGATGTATTCTAGTTTAAAAAACTTGAGAATTACTGCACTGCATACTTCAAAAGGGAATGAAAGAATTAAGGATGCAAAAAAGTTATTGAAAAAAGTAATGGATGATTACTTCAATCTAAAAAGGACTAAAAAAAAGAATTCGAGCAAGTCAAATGATATAATACCAACATTGTCAAAAAAAGAATTCACCAAATTATGTGAATGCGCAGATGTTGGATATAAAAGGCATCTCAAAGATAAAGACGAGAATGGTAATCTTATTGAATTCAGCGATTACTTTAAAGTATACGGGGATAGAACTGCTGATTATTTTTTATCTGAGTTAAAGAATTTTCAAGTTAAAATTGGACTTGAAGACGATAAATCAGTAAAATCTGACAAAGTTAAAGACAATAAACCTGTCGGCGCTGATCTTTTTATAAAACAGATGCTCGAGTATTGTAATCGAATACAAGACGTTCAGAATGTAGAAAAACTTAAGCTTCGTCCAGTAGAAGACACACTGAAGAAACTCAAAATTCTTTTCAATTTTAATTCAATGACTGAAAAGCAGTTTTTCGATGCAGAGCGTGAAAATGTGGAAAATTATGTTTTTAAGGAGTATATCGATTACCGTCTTAAGCAACTTTCACCTGTATCGGAACTTAGTCTGACTGAACAAAAGGAAGAATTAAAAGGACTATTCCAAAAAGAGGGCACAGATCAACAAAAGGTGAACAAGGAGAACTGGCAACTTATACAAAAACTTAGGCGCTTCGATACAATAATCAAAGTCGTAGGCAAAAAAGGTTTTTGGGGAGACACTGTAGGTGGAATAAAGGAGCACCTTGAAACAGATCTGAAAGCACCTTACCTCTATGAATTGCTCGTAGAAAAACATAGAATAACATCAGAGTCTCTCGAGAAAGCTGAAGAGCTTTTGGCCGCATTAAATAATGAAGGCACTCGTGAGAAAATCGCTACTCTTTTAGCTGATATTAAGCGTTTTATTGTTCCATTGGATAACCAGTTAACCCAAACAGTTTCTCTTTTTGACGAAAATCGTACAGAGCTTTATGACATAAAAACGGATAGAGGATCCCTTAAAGTATACGTAGAAGATCCAAATCGTGTCGATGAGGGAGACCTCGTTGCAGATGTCGATATGAGAGATTGTCTATTAAAGTACGTTTCTAATCCACACTTTTTCGTGCATTCTTATAAGCGCTGGATTGATCATAACAAGCTTTCGAATATGTCCAAATTATCGTTCAAAGGGGAAATAAAGGACGAAGAAAAAGTTATCAATCTTTACTGGCGAGAGGAACAAAAGGAATATTAAACGGTCGTTTTGTCTGCTTTTTATGTTACTCAAGCTGTTTTGTTCTATATATAACGAACAGCTTGTGTATACTTTTTATTCGAATATAATGGGCAATAAGATACCGATATGGTACAATCTGTAAAAATATAGAATTTATGATATAGTGACAAAAAAAATAATACTTCAATTGATTCGTTTTTATCAAATTGTGACTGTAAATAGACGGCGATGCTGTCGATTTATTCCATCATGCTCCGAATATGCAAAAGAGGCAATAATCAAGCATGGCGTGATGCGTGGCGGATGGCTTATAATGAAGAGGATTTTCAGATGCAGACCGTTGGGCGGGATCGGATACGATCCTGTTCCGTAATGAGGGTATTTTATGCAATTTCAAAATAATGACAATAATAAATTTTTAATAACTTTTTTTATTCTATTTGCTGTATTGTTTGCGACGGACTACTTTTTTGGACAATATGGGCGTGAAAACACTCAAGCTGTACAGACAGAACAAAAGGGTGACACTCAAAAAATTTCGAAAAATGATAAGTCGTTAAAAAACGAGACAGTAACAATTGCAAAGAGTTTGCCCAAACTAGAACATATTGAATTTAGTAATTCAACATTGGATATTAAAGTAAACCCAGTTGGAGGCATCATTGACGGAGCTATTTTAAAAAAATATAAAGAAGAACCCGGTAATTCGATAAATAATAAATCAATAAATATATTGTCAGGTAGCGATTCACAAAATCCTTACTATATATCAATTACATATGATGACAATAACAATAAAAAACTAACTGATAAAAATACTATTTGGAACGTATCTGAAACTGATAAAATTTTGTCAATAAAAACAAATAATGGATTAATTATAGAAAGAAAATTTTCTCTGGACGATGTAATTGAAGATAATAATTATACAGTAACAGTAACGGATAAGATAACAAATACAAGTAAAAATGCGGTAGAATTTTCAAAAAGTGTAAACATATTTAGAAAAAATCCAAAAATTTATAATTATGCAGTTGTACATGAGGGGATTGTTGCAAACACTGATCAAAAAGTTGCAGAAATTAAATACGAAAAGATAAAAAACGGAGATGTCTTACAAAACAGTCAGTGGTTTGGATTTACAGATAAGTATTGGCTTTGTGCGGTTTTAAACAGAACTGAAAACACATCGGTAGTTCTTAACCGAAATAGTAATACATATGAATTAAGTACAGAAGACGATTTTTTAATAAAACTTAATCCCGGAGAAAGTCGGAATATTTCTTATACAGTATTTACTGGTGCAAAAGATATTAATATATTAAATGAGTATGGGAAAAAACTTAATTTAGATAAATTCGATAGAGCTATAGATTTTGGTTGGTTTTTCTTATTAACAAAACCACTTACTCAATTTATGGGGTGGCTATCATCGATAATTCCAAATATGGGTATCGTCATTTTATTGTTAACACTTCTTTTTAGATTTCTTACTTATCCGCTTCTTAAAAAGTCATTCATATCGATAGCCAAAATGAAAGCAATTCAGCCCCAAATTTCAGCACTTCAAAGGATGTATTCGAACGATAAGATGCGTTTAAATCGTGAACTAGTTGCAATTTATCAGCGTGAGCATATTTCGCCCTTGTCAGGTTGTTTACCCATGCTACTACAAGCCCCAATATTCTTTTGTTTATATAAAGTTTTTTTTATAAGCATTTCAATGCGTCATGCTCCTTTGTTCGGTTGGATACAAGATTTGTCAGAACCCGATCATTGTTATGTAACAAACTTATTTGGTCTAATCGATTGGACACTTCCAAGCTTCCTTCAAATAGGTATATGGCCAATAATAATGGGATTAACAATGATTGTTCAGCAAAAGATATCCAGTTCTATTAATAAATCGAATACTCAAAATAAAACACCAGAACAGAAGACGCAAGAAAAAATAATGTATTTTATGCCGATACTGTTTACTTACATTTCAATATCCTTTCCTGTCTGTGTTATAGTGTATTGGACTATAAGTAACATAATTGGTATAATACAACAACAATATGTAACAAAACAGATTAATAAAAAATGATTATTGATAATAAGTTTTCAAAACAAAGGCTTGACCGATACATACGGCGTAAGTATGGTCAGGTGCCTCAGTCTCTTATTGAAAAAGCTATCCGTAATAAGGATATTTTGGTAAATGACTGTAAACCTAAATCTTCAGACCGGATATCAGAGAAAGATAAAATATACATACACCCTAATATTAAAAAGTTATTTGATAATATAGCGAACACAAATAAACATACAGACGAAATCGCGATATCAAAAAAATATGTAAATGTTTTTAAAAACATAATAATTTATGAAGATGAAAGTTTATTAGTTGTTAATAAACCTTCAGGAATGGCTGTACAACTTGGATCAAAAATCAATGTGGCATTGGACATAATAGCGCGCACGTACAATCCTGAACTTAGATTGGTTCACCGCATAGACAAAGATACTAGCGGATTAACAATTTTTGCAAAAAATCCAGAAGTTGCTCACTATATGCTTGAGCAATTTAAAACAAAGAGCTTAAAAAAAACATACGTTGCCATGCTTTCTAAAAAAGTAAATTTTAAGAATATTACAATCCGCGAACGGTTATTAAAAGATAAAGACAAGGTTATTATTGACCCAGTTAACGGCAAAGACGCAATAACACAATTTTCTTTTATAAAAAATATAAGCGGTATGTCTCTTGTTTATGCAAAACCTCTTACGGGAAGAACACATCAAATTCGTGTTCATCTAGCATCTATAAATGCACCCATACTTGGCGATAAAAAATACGGAGGGAAACAAGATAAACACCTTTATTTACACGCCTATACAGTTACGTTGAAACAATACACAACCGAAAAAACAATAAGTATTACAGCCCCACTACCGGAATATTTCCGTGTACAAACACTTACCAATGATTGATCACTTGTTTCATCTTGCTCAATCTAAATAAAAAATTATTTAAAACATCCACATGTGCAATTTTCGCAACCGCCACCGCATGACATTTGGTTTTTATTTGTAACTATAAAACCCGCGCCGAATGAATTTTCAACAAGGTCAATATCTACACCTTTTATCAATAACGATTCATCCGGGTTGTAGAAAAACTTTATTTCAGCGACTTCAACCAATTTTTTATCTTTTGGTTCCTCATCAACGTATCCTAAAGTATATTCAATGCCTGAACATCCCCCGGATAATATAACAATATTAATACCAATACTATTATGCTCTTTTATTAATTCTTTCATTTTAGCAATAGCTTTATCTGAAACAGTAATAATAGACTGGGTTTTGTTTTGCTTTGCCATGTAATCATTAACTGCTGCCTCTATGCATTCTTTAGCTAGTACAGAACAGTGTTTTTTTAATTCGGTAAGTTCTAATGAATTGGCGACTTCTTCATTTGTTAGGCTTAGAGCTTCATCAATTGTACGACCTTTTAATAACTCTGAAACCAACTCCATTGAAGCTATTGCAGATACACAGCCGAAAACTTTATATTTAACATCGGCGATCCTTTCATCATTTCCAATGAATAACTGAACTTTCATAACATCACCACAGAGTGGCGATCCAACTATTCCAGTACCAACGTTGGGTAAATTTTCATCAAATCCACCGACATTTTTCAAATTATTATAGTATTTCAGTGTATTTTCACTGTATCTATCAGCTTGAGGCGCTATATTATTTCCATTCATTTTTTAAAAATCCCCCTTTTAAACGTACTGTTAATATCAATTCCTGCTTTAATCATATCCCAAATAGGGCTCATTGCTCTTAATTTTTGTGTAGCATTTGTCAAATCTTCTGTGGCTATTTTAATATCATCTACAGTTGTAGGTCTGCCCATTGTTATACGTAAAGATGATTGAGCTATATCAGGATCTACTCCCATAGCACCCAAAACGTGTGAAATTGTGAGCTTATTCGATGTACAAGCAGAGCCCGAAGATATTGCTATACGTGGACTTTCCATCATCAATGCTTCACCCTCGCATCCTCTAAAACTCATGTTTATAATTCCTGGATAATTATATGTTGGAGAGCCATTCACATATATTTCTTCAAGGTTGTGCTTCACAGTATCAATAAACTCCTTACGCAATAATTTTAATCGTTCAAGTTCGCTTTCTATATATGTTTGAGCTATTCTTGAAGCTTCTGCCATTCCTACACATAAAGCAACTGGAACGGTTCCAGCTCTTATTCCAAACTCAACATCTGGGTTCGCTCTTGGAATGCGTAAATATTTAGCAACCGCTGATTTACAATATAAAACGCCTATTCCCTTCGGCGCATAAATTTTATGACCTGAAGCACTCATAAAATCAATATCGAGATCTTTCACATCTATGTGGAATCTTCCGAACGCTTGAGTTCCATCAACGTGTATTAAACTACCGTATTTATGGCACAGATCTGAAATCTTTTTTATATCCTGCATAGTTCCTGTTTCATTGTTAACCCAGCAAACAGAAACAAGCCCGGAGGGACTAAGCTTTGTCGATTTTCTTAATTCCTCCTCTAATACATTTAAATCTAATAAACCATCGTGATCTACTTTTAAATAGTGGACGTTTGTTCCATGAGATTGTAGATTATTGGCAATGCTTATTACTGATGCATGTTGTGTTTTTGCTGTAAAAAAATCACATTTTGTCCGTTCAATAGTCCTTAATATGGCAATATTACTAGCTTCAGATGCTCCGCTTGTAAATATTACCTCTTTAGGTTCTGCATTTAAATCTTTTGCAATTTGCACTCGAGCATTGTATAAACCTTCTTGAGCTTTAGATCCGTAAACGTGAAATGAGTTTGAATTACCGTAAATTTCCAAAAAATACGGTTTCATTTTTTCAAAAACAACAGGGTCACACGGTGTAGTAGCCGCGTAATCCAAATAAATTGGTTGCATTAAGCCACCATTAAAATTTTTCTCAACAGTATTATAACGCGATAATGAACAATACCATCCAGTGATATTTTTTAGTTTATACACAACAATGTATGGTTTGACAGAATCGTAGCTCGGGAAGAAATCATGCAAGTTTTTTGTATTAAAAACTTTTAGTTCAGAAAATTCAGAATCAGATTTAGATTTAGGATGTAAATATCCTGGATCAAACATCTCATAACTGAATCCATTATTTTTTATAATGACATCGGTAATTCCTTTGTTGATTGAGTTATATTTTTCTATTTTAGAACCGTCTAACTGCAAAAATAGAATCAACAGAATACGTCAATTTTTTTGAATTTAAGCCTGCTGTTAACTCGTCGGGTATACGTCCGTTACAAGTTCCAGTATACTTGTTATCTATAAATAAAAATAAATATTTAATTAATTCTTGTATTTTCTTATTTGGATTTTTTGATAGTCTAGCATTTGTGTCATTCCTTTTTATAATACTATCAATATACTTGCCTATATACCCTGTGCTATTAAGACTTTTAATGTTTAGCGGTTCTATCTTCGTTAATTCATTCCCAAATAACCCCAAACATGTATTCAATATCAAAAAATTACGAACACAAATTCTATGTGAACTCTTGATCAAGGTATCTGGATATTCGCCTGAACAAAACTCGTTGACGAGATCGTCAATAAAATCCTTGGCTACAACATTTTTTGGATCTTCTAAATTTTTTTCCATTGTTTGCATAAACCTTTTAATTTCTGATGTTAATTGTTCTAAATTAGAAGCTCTTTTTATTTTGTCTATCAAAGAGATGCTACAACTTGTGAGAATGGGGTCTGCGTAAGATAATAAAAACTCAACCAATGATGTATAACTAAGCGCTTGAATAGCCTTTTTGTTTTTAAAAACGTTACAATACTCTATATTGCTAACACTATTTAGATATATGTTTGTGTGAAGAAGCCTCTCTGCTTCAGCAACAGCCACCTCTTTGCTATCATAAGCTCCAGTACTAGGTTTTTCGTATACAGTACTTTGCATTGACGGAAGAGCCCCCCGGAACTCACATTCGCTAATGAGCCCAGAATTCCAGCTGCATAGCTAATTCCAATTAACACACTAACAAGAAGAACTCCCATACTTCCTCTTTTTCAAACTGTACCAGACTTATTTTAGCAAAAACACAGTCATCGTGCAACATATAATACACGGATAATTATCACAGTTCCTCTATTATATTAAGCAATCGTCGCGTGCAAGCTCCTCGAAGTTTATATGCATCTCCGGTTTTTGAATACTCGACAAACCCGCCAGATTCTTTTATCATTATTATCCCAGACGCTATATCCCACCACTGAACATTATCTATTATCACGGCATCATATTTTCCTGCGGAGAGATAGGACAAATCCATTGCAACAGATCCTGTTCGTCTGACTATGCAACTGGCTGATGTTAGCGTATTGTACGTTTTTTCACTATTGCTATGTATTGCAATAACGCTTTCTGGTAAATTTGTTCGGCTTGTAACCCTAATTCTATTCCGACCATCCGCATAAGCTCCAAGATTTATAGCGCTTTTAAATAAACTGTTTCGTACAGGATCTAGACACACCGAGGCAACAGGTTCATCGTTTTTGGTCAAAGCAATTGTTGAACAAAAATACGGAATACCTCGTCTGAAGTTATTTGTACCATCTATCGGGTCGACAACCCATGTATATTCGCAATTCTTCTTTTCCGATTTTATAAATCCACGCTCCTCACTCAGAATGTTGTAATCAAAACCTGATTTTTTGAGTTCGGTGATTATTCGATCCTCACTCCTTGTATCAGCGCTTGTAATAAAATTACAAACACCTTTTCTTGAGACTTGCAAACGCTCAAGTTCACCAAAATCTCGAACAATAGATGACGCCGACTTCATCACGGCTCGTTTCATTATAAAAAGTTCTGTTTTATAACTCTTTTCTGGAAAATCTTCACTCATAAAAACTACTTAGCTCGCTCTACGTACGAACCATCGGCTGTATTTATTACAACCTTGATACCTGCATCAATATGTTGAGGAACAAGGACTTTAACCCCATTAGATAACGTTGCGGGTTTATAAGAAGACGCAGCCGTCTGCCCTTTTACAACTGGTTCCGCCTCTACTATCTCAAGCACAACAGTTTGCGGAAGCTTCGCGCTTATTGGAGTGTTTTCATATAAACAAACTTTTACAGACATTCCATCTTCAAGGAACCTAGCGCTTTCACCAACAACATCTACGGGTAATTGTATTTGTTCAAAAGTCGATTGATTCATAAAATACAGATCGTCTCCATCCCTGTATAAATACTGAAAGTCGACATCTTCAAGATAAACTTTTTCAACAGTCTCTTCAGTCCTAAATCGTTCATTCAACTTCTGAGCATCTTTTAGAGCTTTCATTTCAACTTGAGCAAAGGCTCCACCCTTTCCGGGTTTGACATGTTGAACTTTTAAAACAGCCCACAGCTTGTTATTGTATTCTAAAACGTCTCCAACTCTTATATCGCCTGCACTTATCTTCATTTGTTAACTCCTATACACCATTTTTAAATGAAAACTCTTGGTAGCGGGGGAGGGGATCGAACCCCCGACCTGCGGGTTATGATTCCACCGCTCTAACCAGCTGAGCTACCCCGCCACACATGAACACACACAATGTGCTCAGTAAGATTATCACTATTTTTGCAGATTTGTGCAAGTCCCGGCTCGTACTAAAAACGATGTGTAAGCTTAATCCTTCTTTTTAAAAACTTCTTCTGGAATTTTTGATAAATCATTTTCGTAGTACTCTTTATCATCGAGAGTTATTTCAGCCCATCCTTTATCACTTGAAACATTCCAAAAAAGTAATTTATCTATTTTATTTTTGTTTTTTCTGAACGTCAGCTTGAAATTCTGCTTTTCATAAAAAAATTGAACCGTGACACGTTGCGGAGTATTTTCAAGAAGCGTATAATCAAAATTTTTAAAATCTAATTTTCCAGCAAGGATGGAATACAAGGGGGTTGTTAAAATTGAATAAGTTCGTGATTTTTTCTTTTTACGATCTGTTATTGTCAAAAAACGACCACTTAATGACACTGATAAAAGTTCCCCACTCTCATAGTTTATTTTTACAACCGTTTTTCCATTTATGCTGGCACGTTTTATGTATATATGTCCTTTGTTTTTTTCGTTGTTACGGGAAGTTCTTTCACTGAACGATGCCATTAAGCTCTTCAGTCCATTTACGTAAATTTCTATTTCTGACAACATTGATTGCTCGGATCTCTTATTGTTATCAACGGTTTGAACTTGGTTGGCATTGACAGATAAAAAGCAGGTGGCACAGAAAAGTGCACACCATACTGCTATTATTTTATTCATTCCCATTAACGTGAATAGAACTCGATTACTAAGTTTGGCTCCATTGTTACAGGATAAGGAACGTCAGAAAGTTTTGGAACTCTCAGGTACGTTCCCTTAAGCCCATTGTTTTCTATTTCGAAATAATCAGGAACTTCACGTTCAGAAGAAGCTAATGCTGTCATAACGTTAACGTTGTCCTTCATATCAGCGTTAAGCTCTACAACATCACCCGGCTTTGCACGGTATGATGGAATATCGACTTTCTTACCATTTACCTTTATATGACCATGGTTCACAAGCTGTCTTGCTCCAAATATTGTTAAAGACAACTTCATTCTATAAACAATGGCGTCAAGACGACTTTCCAATAAGCCTATAAGGTTTTCAGAGGTGTCACCCTTTCTGCGTACAGCTTCTTTAAATGTATTACGAAACTGCTTTTCGGTTATCTTACCATAATAACCCTTCAACTTCTGCTTTGCATGCAATTGAATGCAATAATCAGACGGTTTTTTTCTATCTTTACCGTGCTGACCAGGAGCGTAATTTCTTTTATTAAAAGGGCTTTTTGCTCTTCCCCAGAGGTTAACACCCAATCTTCGGTCAATTTTGTATTTAGACCTATTCGTTCCAGCCATTTACTGCCTGTAAAAAACTAACACTGTAATTTTATCACGGACAGCCTCAGATAACGATGTTAACGATTCTATCAGGAACTGAGATTATCTTTTTTATAACCCGCTGATCAACCAGGTTACTAATAACTTCCAGCGCAACTTTTTCGAGTTCTGATTTATCGGTACCTTTTTTTGTATTAAATGTCTTTCGCAATTTCCCATTAACCTGCACGGCTATTGTTACACAATCAACCGTTGCTAACTCTTTATCATAATCCACCCATTCAACATTTTGCATAATTTCACCTGGGTGCAATAGATCCCAAATCTCCTGGCATATGAATGGAGTTACAGGACTAAATACTTTTATAAATGTTTCAAAAGCAAATAAAAGGCTGTCTTTGTCTGACTTTTCAATATTATCTTCTATTTTATTAAATAACTCTCGTGATAGTGCTATAGCTTTATTGAGGGCAATAGAATCATAACTTTCAGTAATCTTTTTAAGATACATATGAGTTGTTTTCATTAGAGAATTGTCAGTTCCTCCGTTTGCGTTTTCTATTAGATTAAATACTTTCCATACACGATTTAAAAACCTCCACGCTCCTTCTAATGCTTCTGTATTCCAATCAAAATCCTTTTCGGGTGGAGTGTCTGAAAGTATAAATAACCTCAAAGCATCCACGCCGTATACATTCATTATTTCTTCTGGGCTTATTACATTCTTTTTTGATTTGCTCATTTTTTCAGCTGGATATTCTGTTACAACTAAACCGCTTTTATCAAAAAGTTTTCCATTTTCATTTTTTTCAACATCATCAGGAAATACATAATCGCCTTTTTCGTTTTTGTATAGCTTATGTAAAACCATTCCTTGACACAATAAATTTTTAAATGGAATATGTTGTGACGTATGTCCTGCATCACGTAGAGCTAGCATAAAGAACCTTGCATACAACAAATGCAATACGGCGTGTTCAACACCGCCTATACATATGTCAACTGGTAACGCTATATCTGCAATTTCTTTATTTATTGGATCGCTGTTGTGTGCGTCCAAATATCTCAGGTAATACCATGACGATTCAAAAAACGTATCTAACGTATCTGTATCACGCAATGCGTCTGTGCCACATTTAGGACATTTCGTATACTTCCATGTCGGGTGTTGTTCAAGTGGATTACCTTTAAGATCTTTAAAATCAATATCATTTGGCAATAATACAGGCAATTCTGCAGGAACTAATCCACAATTCCGACAATGGACTATAGGAATTGGGCACCCCCAATAACGCTGACGTGATACGATCCAGTCCCTCAATCTATACGAAATTTTTCTGACGCCAAGCTTATTTTTTTCAAGATAATTAATAATTTTTGCTTTGGCATCATCAACATTTAACCCATTCAAAAAACCAGAATTTATATGTATTCCGTCTCCTGTATATGGTAAGTTACCGTCATTCTTTATTACCGGGATTATTGGTAAATTATATTTTTTAGCAAAAGTGTAATCACGTTCATCGTGTGCCGGGCATGCAAAGATCGCTCCTGTTCCGTAATCTATTAATACAAAATTAGCTATATATACAGGCAACGTTTTCCCATTAATTAGCGGATGTTCGACTGTTAACCCTGTATTAAATCCTTTTTTTTCTGTTCTTTCTAATTCTTCCTCTGTTGTTCCACTTTTTTTACACTCAGTTACAAACTCAGCAACGCTTTCATTACCTTTAGCTAAACGTTGTGAAATAGGGTGATCTGGAGATATCGCAATAAATGATGCGCCAAACAACGTATCAGGTCTTGTTGTATATACTTCTATAACTTCATTGGAATTTGTTACTTTAAAATGAACAATAGCTCCTTGAGATTTCCCTATCCAATTCTCCTGCATTTTTAAAACTTTATCAGGCCAATAATTTTTGAGTTCTTTTAATCCGTTTAGTAGTTCTTCAGCATATTGTGTTATTTTTATAGACCATTGTTCAAGTAGTTTTTTCTCAACGTGTGCTCCTGATCTCCAGCCCTTACCGTCAATAACTTGTTCATTAGCTAACACAGTGCAATCAACAGGATCCCAGTTAACATACGATTGCTTACGGTATGCCAATCCCATTTTGAAAAATTCTAAAAATAACTTTTGCTCTTGAGTGTAATACTCTTCGGAATGGGCGCTTATCGTGCGATGCCAATCGTACATATATCCCATACTTTTTAGTTGTCGGGTCATTTCTAATATGTTTTTTTCAGTCCATGATTTAGGATTGACACCAGATTTTATAGCTGCATTTTCTGCAGGCATTCCAAAACTATCCCACCCCATAGGATGTACTACTTTATATCCTTGCATGTGTTTTATTCTGGCTATTACATCGCCTATCGTGTAATTGCGTATATGCCCCATGTGGAGATTACCAGATGGATAGGGCAACATAGATAGAACATAATATTTTTTTGAAGAATTTTTTAAAAGTTCGTCATTACTCAATGAATAATTTTTAAATATTGAATGCCACTTTTCTTCAGCGAGTTTAAAGTTATATACATTATCAGCCATTATAGACCTTTTATAAAAACATCCATGTTTATTTTAACCCAGTTTAATTATTCGAGACAATATGAATATGGTATATTGTAAGAGGTAACTCATTATTAAATGAGAACCTTGCCTGAATAGATTTAACTTTGGAATTTCAGGCTGATCAAGTAGGATCAACCGTAAGGAGAAAACATGTTTTATGAAGTTGTGTATATAGTTCGACAAGAAGCATCTGCGTCACACGTCGAAGCTGTAACGAACGAAATAGCCGAGCTTATAAAAAGTCACGGCGGAGAAATTGCTAAGACCGAATTTTGTGGATTGCGTACTCTCGCATATCCAATTAAAAAGAGTCGCAAAGGCTATTATGTCCTTTTGAACATATCATTGCCAGCGGAAAACATAGGTGAACTTGAACGTCTGTTTAGATTACATGAAGATGTTATAAGATCGCTAATTGTAAAAGTTGATGAGTTGGATAACAGACCTTCAGCTTTAATGCGTCGTGAAGTTAATAAACCAGCAAGAGGAGAGTAAATTATGTCTATCGATCATATTGATATTCGTCCTGAAGTTTCTGATGTAAACAGTGGAGTTCATGAAAGGAAAACAGAGCCTGTTATTGATTATAAGGATGTACGGTTTTTGCAAAAATATATTTCCGAAAAAGGAAAAATAATACCTCGCCGTGTAAGCTCGATGCCTTTGAAGCGTCAGCGTGCTTTAGCTAAAGCTATTAAGCGTGCTCGTATATTGGCATTACTGCCTTTCGTTTCAAGATAATGATTATAGGAGTAGGTGTTGATATATTGGATATACGCCGTATCGACAACCTGCTCAGAAAATTTCCTGAAAATTTTGAACAGAAATACTTTACAAAAGCGGAGCGTGATTTTTGTCATATGCGGTCTGACTATGTTTCGACATTTGCGAAGATGTTTTCAATAAAAGAATCTGTAATAAAATCGATAAAAGATAAAAAAGGTCTAACGTGGCATGGAATAGAAATTTTTCATGACGAATTTGGGGCTCCAAATGTAGTTATAAATTGTGGAAAATATTTATCCGAAAAATACAAGTTTCACATATCAACAAGTGATGAGTTCCCGTATGTCGTAAGTTACGCAATCCTTGAACAAAATTAATAAAAGTTTTGCAACTACTTTTTTAACAATGTGTGGTAACATACCAGATATAATCTACTAAAAAATAATTACACAGCATGATCTGCTGCTTGTAATTTCGAAATAGCATATGTCAAAAAACGTTATAGTTATATCTGGGTATTCTGGAGTAGGAAAATCAACCTTAATAAAACATATTCTGAAGACATTTGATAACACAAGACTTAGTGTGTCTTGTACGACACGTAATCCGCGTCCTGGAGAGCAAAACGGACGTGAATATTATTTTTTGACAAAGGGTGAATTTGAAAAGCAGATAAAAGCTGATGCATTTATCGAATACACTGAATGTTTTGGAAATTATTACGGCACATTAAAAAGTGAAATTAAACGTATTTTAGATGATTGTTTTACTTGTATTTTAGATATTGAATTTGCCGGAGCTTACAATGTTCTTGTGAAACACGTATTAGGTGAAGACATTAATTGTACGGGAATTTTAATTGAACTACCTTCAATAGAAGAATTGAAACGTCGCTTGGTAGGACGTGGCGAAACGAACGAAAGTATCAACACACGCCTTGATATATCAAATTTACCCGAGCATCTTAGGGATTATAAAACAATGTATAAATACCAAATAATAAATAATAGACTATCTACAAGCAAACAAACAATAATTGAAGCCATCAAGTTAATATTAGGAGTCTAGCATAGAACCTAAGACCAGCTCCCACTGGTCTTAAAGTACTTTTTATTCAGTTATTTTAATTTTCACTTTGCTGAGGAGCGTCCTCATCAACATGAGGTTGCTCTAGTACCTCTTGTTCTGAAGCATCAGACTGCGTTGTAGCAGGTTCTTCTACCGTTTGTTCTGATACGTCAACTTGTTCCGATTGCTCTACGAGAGTTTCCGGCATTTGTTGCGCGCCATCTTGTTGTTCCACAATTGGTTGTTCAGTAACGGATTGTTCGGTAACTGGTTGTTCAACATCAGATGGAGGAATTGCATCTGATTGCAAAGCCGGTTGTTCACTTTGAATTTCATCTGATTGTTCAGAATTTTCTGGCTGAGCTATAGGTCGCTCATCGTGTGAGGGTTGTATATCTCTTTTCTCTTCTGACTGTGCTGTATCTGGAATATTTGGAACAGATTGTTGATCATCAGAGTTTTGTGTTTCTTGCTTGGATGCTTCGGTGATTTTATCCGATAGCATATCGGAACTGCCGTAGGTGCTAATTAAGTTATCCAATCCGCCTTTGAGCCATCCATAATTTTCATCCGGGTTAGTGTCATGAAACTTTTCAGTACTGGCAATATCTAATAATTGAGAAACTGTTTCATCTATGTTCTTCAACACTGCTGAATTATCAGAACTGTCCTTACAAATTTTTTCAACATTGCCAATCAACGTTCCAATAATATCTTCCCGTGACCATCCTTCTGGAAGACTTTGCCCCGCTTCGTCTAAATTCGAACTAGTGTTAAATAAATCGTCTCCCTTCCCAAACTCATTATTAATCATATATGGCATTAGTTTGTCCAATTTTTTAATAAGTAAATTGACATCGACAGCTTCATTTGAAGACACTGCTGGGGCGTCTGCTACAGGCTGTGTAACGCTACTTGAATTTTCTTCTGATTGAATACTAACTGGAGTATCATCAGCAAAAGCATATCCTGTTACACTAAGCATAACCAAACTGTATAAGATTTTTTTTAAATTGTTCATACTCTTTTCCTTTCTTCTGTAAAAACAGTTGTGTATAAAACCAATCAATCATAGTATTTCAAAGTCTTATTAAAAAAATATTAATTCGGATTACCATTGTTCAAAAAAATACTTTTTATATCTTCACAATCAAAATTGTAGTCATTATTTTCACATTCATACGAACCATCTGAAAACGAACTGTATTCGTCATTAACTCTAGCCTGGGTAAATATACCATCTAGACTGGTTAATAATAATTTATAATTACCATCTTTATCATATTTAGTGAAAAACGTACTTTCTTTTACTTCATTACGTATTTTAATTATTCTTGATAAGACAATATCATATATACCCTTACCTATATTTATTGTCGTTTCCAAAATACCTTTAATTTTATGATTTATTTCGTCTCTTCTGCTTCTTCTGTTACTTCCGTCAGAAACTAACATGTCGAGATTAAACAAATCTTCTCCATTATTAATTTCTTTGTTTAAATTATCTGGATCTAGTTCATTAATGTTAGCTTTAATTTTGTTTAAGTTTTCTTCATCTATAGCTTTAATATTAGAAAGCTGTTTCGATGTTAAGAGTGGTCTAATTATCTCAACTTGCTCGTTCTTGCTTGCTGAAAAAACGCTTTCTGGAATGGACATTGTTAACATCGCGATTATTAAAAGATTTAGTTTGTTCATAAAACTTCTAATTTTGATAAAAACATCAAAAGAATGCGTGACACACCAATAGTTTATAAAATTATTACTTATATGCAGTCAACAACGCAACATAATTAGCATGCGGTTTTTAAACGAAGGCAAACTTTTCATAATGATATAATAAATGAGGATATATTGATGTACATAAAAGTAAGTATGTTTTTAATTTTGACAAAGTTGGCGATATGTCAATTAACATTATTCATTGGTGCTTTATGTTGTATATTTGTGTTTCTTTTTGATATGTTTCGTAATGCGTTTTTATATAACGTGTATATAAATTCGGTTATTGTAATAAGTTTTGTTTTTGGAATTATTACATCTTTTATTAAAATTTTTTCATATGAAATTGAATATAAAAAGCTAACAAAATACGATAGCCTATCAAAAAAAACTTTGCGTTCATTAAAACTGTTATCGTCTTTGCCAATATACATGAAACAAACTAATAGTGTTTTATCTCAGGCTAAGCTTCAAATAATACTTTCAGATGTTGATAACAAAGTTAGCCAATCCGAAGCAGTGCCGAAGTACATAGCGGGAACATTAATATTTTTGGGACTATTTGGAACTTTTTGGGGGCTTTCCCAAACTATAGGCAATGTATCTCAAATAATAGACAATCTAGGGCTTGAAAACGATGCAACATCCTCCTTTCTTAAATTGAAAAATAGTTTAAAAATTCCCCTTCAAGGGATGGGAATAGCTTTTGGTTGTTCATTGTTTGGACTTTGTGGTTCCCTTATTCTTGGGTTCTTAAACCTTCTACAACGCAGAATTGGAGATGTATTTTTAGATAAAGTTGAAGAATGGCTATCAAAACACACTGTAAATTTAGATACTTTGGAACAGAATTCAGAATATCATGGTCAGTTGTTTTCTATGGGGCTTCTTGAAAAAACTATTGAAACGATTTATGCTTTTCAACATCAGTTAAATGATATTGATAGCAATAAAATGACATTGTATAACATGCAAAAAGAAATAGGTGAAAAAATATCTCAACTGAGCGTTGCGCTTACGAAGCATCAGGATATAATACGTGCTCTTGGAGAAAATCAATTAGATATACAAAAAGCCGTCGTAAAGATATCTTCTCAATTTTCTGAAAATGTAAACACGAATATAGTTGCAAAACTTTCTGTAATCGATGCTAGCATAAATCAAATGATACAAAACTCAGTTGAAAACAGAAATTACTTAGCCAATGCGTTAGGGTCTGACATAAAGATGGTTGCAAAAACATTATCGTCATTTAGAGATTAAAGGTTATAAATTATGAATACGTTTGATGAAAAATTACATTCAATATTAGGTCGGTTTAATACAATTAAAAACAAACTAAACAGTTCTACAACATATAACTCGGCTGAGAGCGTAGCCCTCTTAAAGGAATTTTCAGAGCTATCGCTTGTTTCTGAAGAAATAAACAAATTGTTTTCAAAAAGAGCTGAAATTAAAGAACTTCAAGACATTATAAATTCAAACGAAGATCCCGAAATAACAAAAATTGCTGAAGCAGAATATCCGCAATTAAAAGAACAAATACAAAATATTGAGCACGAAATAAAAATCCTTCTGCTGCCAAAGGATATAGATGACGACAAAGGGGCAATTTTAGAAATAAGAGCTGGTACAGGAGGCGAAGAAGCAGGGTTATTCGGGGCTGACTTATTTAAAATGTACCAAATGTATTCAGCAATTCACGGGTGGAAGTTTGAAGTTTTGGAATTAAACGGCTCAGACCTGGGGGCGATAAAAGAGGTAAGTATTAGTATAAGTGGAAAAGGAGTTTTTGCTCGTTTAAAGTACGAATCTGGAGTTCACAGAGTGCAACGTGTTCCAGAAACTGAAGCCTCTGGGCGTATCCACACATCAGCCGCGACTGTTGCAGTATTACCTGAAGTAGAGGAATTTGACATAAAGATAGATGAAAAAGATTTACAGATAGATACGTATAGAGCCTCGGGAGCGGGTGGACAACATGTCAATAAAACTGATAGCGCTGTAAGAATTACTCATATTCCGACTGGCATAGTTGTTGCTGTTCAAGACGAACGTTCGCAACACAGAAACAAAGATAAAGCTATGAAAATATTGCGTTCGAAAATATATGAGCATGAGCGTGCAAAACGTGAAAATGATAGATCCCAAACACGTAAGAGTCAAGTAGGAACTGGCGATAGATCTGAAAGAATCCGTACGTATAACTTTCCTCAGGGGCGTGTGTCTGATCATAGGATAAATTTCTCGCTATACAAAATAGACAAAGTAATGGATGGTTCGGCATTAGATGAGATAATTGATAAGCTAATTGAATTTGATCAAGCTGAGCGTTTAAAAGGCGATAGTGTCTAAAAACAATAGTTTTAAAAAACAATATTTAAAAGGTAATAATGATTAAATACAGACAATCAAATAGTAAAAAAACTCGTTTAATAAAAAAATCATTACTAATGGGAGTTGTGTTTGTCTGCATCGTATTATGTGTTTTTTTTAAAAATGACTTATATAAATATATTGGAATGCTAGCTAATAATATTATCAATATAAGTGACGCTCATGTAAAGAGAGTTATTATAATTGGTGCATCGCCGACTGTTGAGAAATTAATAAAAGCAAATTTAGGTATTAAAACAGGCGATAGCATTTTCAGAGTATCAACAACGAACATGTTAAACAATTTATCAAAAATTGGCTGGATAAAAGAAGCAATAATCCATAAAATATTACCAAATATCATTAAACTTGAAATAAAAGAACGCATCCCAATTGCAGTATATCATGCTAATAAAAAATATACATTAATTGATGAAGCTGGAGTATTAATTACTAATACAGAAATAAATCCAGGATTACCGTTGATATCAGGAGCCGACGCGAACCTTTATGTAAATAGTATGTTAATGGTGCTAAAAAATTACCCTAAATTAAAGGTAAAATCATTGGTTTTTGTTCAAAAACGTCGTTGGAATTTAATTTTGGAAAATAATGTGACTATTAAATTGCCGGACAAAGATGTTAAAAACGCATTACAAACCCTTTCTATAGCCACAAAACAAAAAAATATAATTGATGCAGTAACAGCTATAGATATGAGAATACCGGGAAACGTTATAATGTGCGGATTGAAGACAGTGAACAATCACTGAATAAATGGTTGTTGCCCAGAAGGTCGTTGACCGAATGGTCTTTGATATCTTAAAATCTATGTATACATTGGTCGTTAAATGTTTAAAATTATGGCAGACGGAAAAGTTTCCACAACTGTTTTGAAAAAACGAAGGAAAATGAAAAACATACGGAACGCAGAACGTAAGCGGGTTGTAAATGCTATGCGTCGTAGTCGTATGCGTACGTATGTTTCAAAGGTAATGAAGGCGATTTCGGAATCAAAACCTAAAGAAGAAATTCTAAAATCATTTTCTGAAATGCAAAAAGAACTTATGCGTGGCGTTTCGAAACGCATAATTCATAAAAACACTGCATCACGTAAAATATCAAGAATGTGCCACAAGGTGAAAGTTGCAATTGGAGAAACTTTTCAAAAGTAACTTTTTAGCCCGAGTCTCTTACTCGGGCATTTATTTCTTTGTGCACTTTTTTATAAAAAAGTAAGAAGTTTTGTTTGAAATCGGTTTCAGCTATTTTTAGAATGTTTTATTGGCAATGTATGTTTAAAAGTCCAGCGAATAGGTGTTTTAAACACTCAAGATACAACATAAGCCATTACTTTTGATGTTTTGCAAGTTCTTATTAAATATCGACAAACATATTGAAGAACTCTACCAGCTTGTCAGCGACTCTTTGCTTCTTTTCTGCTCTATTATTAATAATACTAAAACGCGAACACGGCGGAAGTAATTTATCAAAATCCGATCCAGTCGTTATAATTTCGCGAGGAGGATTGAAAGCCGCTTCTATGAACATCCGAGTCTCGTCCGGCTTCAGTTGTTCCTCTTCGATAATTTCGTTTAACATTTTCTTTTTTTGGTCTAAAACGAAGTTATTCCAACCAACAAACACATCGTCAATATTATCCAAGTTTGCTATAAACGCATCAATCAATTTCTTTTTCCCTCTCAGCGTTGGGCTAGCATTAATTGCAATGTATATATCGGAAAGAGTATCCTCTTTATTAACACAATTCTTTTTATTATACTTAGCAACAAGATTAAGAATATAATCAACATCAACTTCTATTTGTTCGACAAGTTCCAGCTCAAATATTATGCTACTGTCAATACATGTTAATTCGCCAGTTTTGTAACGTTTTTCCCATTCATGTTTTAGATCAATGTATTTTCCGGTATAGTTCTGTATATCACGTTCACTTAAAACTTTTTGCTCATCATCCTCGAATTCATCAAATGATTTAAGGATGTTTCTTACACGGAGGAATTGACCAACAAGATTTATAAAATCTTTCTGTCTTTGCTCACCAATAATACTGGGTTCGGACAGAGGAAACTCAGTTTTTAACTGATCAACTATTTCTAAAAAACTAGGGTGCTTGACACCATTCGCATCTGTATAACCGTCGAAAAAGATCTCTTTATAAGATCTTATCAAAATAATTCCACTTGCTTTTTCATTTCCAAATAAGCCAATTGCGTCGTTAACATCTTTTCTCAAATCTCGGAAACATACAATGTTACCGTATTTTTTAACATCGTCTAAAATACGATTTGTACGGCTGAATGTTTGTATCAAACCGTGCATTTTCAGATCTTTATCTACCCATAGGGTATTGAGCGTTGGAGCATCGAAGCCTGTTAAAAACATATTGACAACAATGAGTAAATCGATTTCTCTATTTTTCATTCGAAGTGATATATCTTTATAAAACTTTTGAAAGTCCTTGTCACCCGTTGAATAGTTGGAACGAAACATCTTGTTGTAATCTTGTATTGCGTTTCCGAGAAAATCGCGATCTGATTGATTTAAAGACGTTGTGCTTTCAGGGTTTTCTTCATCAAACTGACAATCGTTATCATCCCCATTTGGTGCATAACTATATATCATAGCTATTCGTAAGCGTTCTTCCGGGCGGAGAGCTTCTTGTTGCTCTTTAAAGGTCTTATAATAAGCTTTTGCCATATCTATTGAAGACACAGCAAATATAGAATTGAACCCTTTCAGTTCTTTTTCTATTTTTGATTTCACTTTATTCATTGTTTTAAGATCTTCTCTAGATTTAATCTTCATTTTTACGATGTCTTTAACATTTTCTAAAAATTTAATTGTATACTCACTTTTACTGTCGTTTCTATATGTTTTTTTATTAAAATGTTCTAAAATATATTTTGTTATAGCGCGTATACGTCCTGGATGGGTGTAGTCCTCTTCACGATTAACGTTTAACCTAATGTTATTTATCGCATCCCAGTATTCAACCTTAAAGGGAAGAACATTATTATCGTTAATCGCATCAACAATTGTATATGTATGGAGCCGGTCTCCAAACATTTGATCTGTGGTAAAAAATTCTGAATTTGCATTCTCTTTAAATATAGGTGTTCCGGTAAATCCAAAAATATGATACTTTTTAAACGATTTTGTTATCTGCCTATGCATATCACCGAATTGTGATCTATGACATTCGTCAAAAATAATAACTACATGTTTATTATATATATCATGTTTTTTATTCTTTCTTATAAGTGTGTAAAGCTTTTGTATTGTTGTTACAACAACTTTAGCTTTTTCGTCTGTTTTCTCAAGGTGTTTTATTAATGCTTGTGTAGAATAGGAACTATCGACTGAATCTTTTTGATAGTTATTGTACTCTAGTACCGTCTGATAATCTAAGTCCTTACGATCTACGACAAAAATGACTTTATCAATATAATCAAGAGCTGATGTAAGCTGAGCCGTTTTGAAGCTAGTCAATGTTTTACCTGAACCGGTAGTGTGCCAAATATATCCACCACCATTTATAGATCCATATTTTTTATAGTTTGTCGCGGTTTGAATTCTTTTTATTATCTGTTCTGTAGCATATATCTGATAGGGGCGCATAACAAGTAACTTTTTTTCAGATGTAAAAACACAGTATTTTATTAAAATGTTTAATAAAGTGCGTTTTGAAAAAAATGTTTTTGTGAAATCTACAATGTCAGTAATATGAGTGTTTTTACCGTCTGCCCAACAAGATGTAAACGCAAAACTTTTACTATTATTATTTTTTTGACTCTTTGTGTTGTCCTTATTATCGGTAATTTTTAAACGTAAGTTATTCGAATAATATCTAGTATTAGTTCCGTCGCTAATAACAAATATTTGCACATATTCAAATAATCCAGAACCAGCCCAAAAACTCTCACGCTGGTAGCGATTTATTTGATTAAACGCGCCACGTAACCCCCTCTTCGCTACCTCGTTTTTTTAGTTCAATGTGAACTATAGGTAATCCATTTAGAAGAATTGTCACATCATAGCGATTATTTTGCTTTGCACCTTCAGCTTTAGAAACCTCGTATTGATTTATTACTTGAAGTTTATTATTATAAATATTTTTTTTATCTATGAGGTAAATGTTTCTCTTTGTACCGTCATCACATTCTAAACGTTCTGGAAATTGACCGACTTCATTCTGAACTATTTCAGTTTTCAGAAGAACGGGGTTTTCTTCAAATGGAGTGTTTTGAAGAGCAATTTCTTTCTTAAAAAAACGCTCCCATTCGTTGTCCGTAAAATTATAATTATTTAATTCAGAAAGTCTATCGCGGAGGTTATTTTTTAGATCTTCTTCTTTGTGAATTGGTAAATATTCATAACCCTGTTGCTCAAGCATATGTATAAACTCTTTTTCGAGCTCTGCTTCGCTCTGGTAGGTAGTTGCAGTTTTAGGTACGGGCGTATATTCGGCAACAACTGTGTCTTCGTCACTAGTCATTAAAATATTATAAGAATTCATTATTTTTAACATTCTTTCTATTCAAAACAAAGTAACTTATCTCTGAAGAATTCGTACTGTTTTTGTCTGGCTGTAATTTCAGCCGGGAGACCTTCGACGATATTATTACACAAACTATCAAAACGATCA
>CACZTP010000011.1 GCA_902784055.1 uncultured Pseudomonadota bacterium | reverse complement strand
ACAGTATCAATGGTATCGTAATAGTCTTTTAACATTTGATAATCCTTGTAGCTATATTAAAAAACTGTTGGATAAATATTGCCCTGATGGGGTGGAATATAAACCAATAAAACAAGCATTCACTCGCTTGCGTGGCACTCCAATCACCGCAAGTAAAATGAAAGAAATCGAAAACCCAGCTGGAGATATTAAAGTTTTCGCGGGAGGTAAAACTTGTATAAATGCGTTTGAAGGAGAAATCCCAAACGCAAACATTACGAGAGTGCCCGCCGTACTTGTACAATCTCGTGGAGCAATTGACTTTGTGTACTATGATAAGCCTTTTACGTTTAAAAATGAAATGTGGGCTTATACAACTGATAATAAAGTATCTTTAAAATATTTGTTTTATCTGTTAAAAAATAACATTGCATATTTTCGTAAATCTGCTGAATGCATGGGCTCTTTACCTCAAATATCTTTACCAGTGATGGAGGATTACGTAATACCATTACCCCCGATAGACGTACAGCAACGTATTGTATCAATTCTTGATCGTTTTGATAGTTTGTGTAATAATATTGTCGAAGGTCTCCCGGCTGAAATTTCAGCCAGACAAAAACAGTACGAATTCTTCAGAGATAAGTTACTCTGTTTTAAGTGCCTGATATAAAAACGGCAGGAGAAATACAATAGTGCACATATGTTTACTATGTTGTGTTTTTTGTGGATGCAGTGCCATATAACGCTATACTGTTAACAAACAGCTTGTAAATTTAATTTTTATGGCGTCTTTTTACATAAAGACATACGGTTGTATGATGAATGTGTATGACAGTGACAAAATGGCTAACTTATTAGTCGCTAGAGGTTATACACAAGTTTTAAATCCGCATGACGCGGACATACTTATCTTTTATACATGCAATGTTCGTGAAAAAGCAGTGCATAAGTTATTATCTGATATTGGCAGATTGAAAACTGTCAATGCCAAAATTATCGCGGTTGGTGGATGTATTGCCCAAGCAGAAAGTAAACGTTTATTTGAAAGATCTCCATCTATTAACATATCATTTGGTCCGCAAACTTATCACAAACTACCTGAATATATAGAAAGCATATTGAAAGGAGAACGTAAGCGAATAATTGACGATACTTTTTATAAAATGGACAAATTTAATATATGTCCTAAAAAGAAAAATGTTAGTTTCAGTGAGCACATTGCGATTCAAGAGGGTTGTGACAATTTTTGTACATACTGCATAGTTCCCTATACAAGAGGGCGAGAATATTCACGTCCTGTTAAAGATATTTTAAATGAGGCAAAATGGTTGCTTGATAATGGAGCTCAAGAAATAGTTTTATGGGGGCAAAACGTTAACTCATATAATGGCGAAGCTCCGTATATTACGATAGGACAACCTAAGGCAACATGGCGTATAGAGAGATTATTACAAGAAGTTTCCAAATTGCCGGGGTTACGAAGATTACGGTACTCAACGTCGCATCCAAAGGATTTTAATGAAGAGCTTATGCGTGTGCATAATGAAATTTCAGTATTAGTACCTTTTACGCACATTCCCGTACAATCTGGTAGCGACAAAATACTTAAGCAGATGAACAGAGGGTATACTTCAGCTGAGTATCTTGCTAAATTGGATAGATTTCGTAAAATATGCCCATCAATACAATTTTCATCAGATTTTATAGTAGGTTTCCCTGGAGAGACTGACGAAGATTTTAAAGATACGCTTAGGCTAGTTGAAAAAGCGAAATATACAATATCATTTTCGTTTAAATATAGTCCTCGCTCTGGTACTCCTGCAGCCAAAATGCGAGATCAAGTACCCGAAAAAGTGAAAGAACAAAGATTAGAAATACTACAAGATACACTATTGCGAGATCAAATAACTTTCAACAAAGCATTAATTGGCAAGACACAAGAAATTCTCTTTTATAAAAAAGGGAAACACTCAAAACAATATATAGGTAAAAACGTATACATGCAATCCGTAGTGGTGGAGAATGGCGATGATTTAATAGGAAAATTTAGAAACGTTTTGATAAAATCAGCAGAAGAGAACTGCGTTATCGGTCAAGTTGTATGAATAAAAATATTCTAAACATTTGCGTAAATTTTAATGCTTGGGATTTAGAGAAAGACTTTAGAAAATGGCATGATATGTTGCCTAGAGTTCTAGACAGAACGATAGAGACAATGAATTTAAAGAATTGTGAAGTAAATTTACTTCTTACAAATAATGATGAAATACAACAGCTTAATGCTGACTTCAGAAATATTAACGCTCCGACTAATGTGCTTTCGTTTCCTCAGTATGAAACATTCGAGGAATTTATTCCTGATCCAAGTAATATATGTATTGGAGATGTTGCCATAGCATACGAAACTGTGAAAGCAGAAGCAAAAGAATTTAACAAGCCATTTTTTGACAGATGCACGCACTTATTCGTACATGGAACTCTGCATCTGCTAGGATTAGATCATGTAGAGGCGGATGACCGGATTGAAATGGAGCAACTAGAGACAAAAGTCCTCGCTCATTTCAATATTGCTGATCCGTATACTCAAGGGTAACAAATACAGTATGTGTAGCCGACAATGTGATGAAGAGCCGAAGTCCGGCAATTCTTTTTTTAAAAAAATTATCAAATTGTTTCGGAAAAAAAATAAAGAGCCGTCAGCGAGAGATGCGATAGAAGAACTTATCGAAGATGATCGGTCTGAAGAAAGCCAATCGATAGCACAAAATGAACGTGAGATGATTGGTAATGTTCTCGATCTGAGAGACACCCAAATTCAAGAAGTAATGATATCACGTACATCGATTGTATCAATTCCGGTTACAGCATCGATTGAAGAAGTTTTAGAAAAATTTGTTGATAGCCAAGTTTCTGCAATTCTTGTGTATCGTGGAACATTGGATAATGTTATTGGTATGTTACGTCTGAAGGATGTTGCTAATTGGATTAATATGAACAAGCCGTTCAATGCAAGCAATTTTATTACAGATGTTCTGTTTGTTCCCCCATCGATGCGCACTCTTGATCTCATTTTTAGGATGAAGGAAAGTGGCATAAAAATAGCTGTTGTAATTGATGAATATGGTGGGGTTGATGGACTTGTATCTTTTATAGATTTAATTGAGGAGATAGTTGGGGATATTCAAGACGCTACAGACATAAAACATAGCAAAAAAAAGGTAATAAGAAATTCTGATGGAACGGTATCAGTTGACGGACAGTCAACATTTGATGAAATAAAAAAGTATGGGAATATTGAAATAAAACCAGATGACGATGACAACGACACGATAGGAGGAATGTTATCATCAATACTCGGTCGAGTTCCAGTTCGTGGAGAACTTATTACTTTGCCAAAACAAAATTTTGAATTTGAAGTTTTAGAAGCAGATCCACGTAAAGTAAAGACTTTAAAAATAAAACAAATTAAATCGAACAATACTAATAAACAGACCATACCAATTAATAATGCAAAAGATGGATAATAAAATAAAACCTGGCAAGATAATAATAAAAGGGGCGAAAAATCACAACCTTAAAAATATCAATGTAGAAATTCCTTTAAATAAAATTGTCGGAGTAGCTGGGGTTTCTGGTTCTGGAAAATCCTCACTTGCTCTTGGTATTTTATATGCCGAAGGTTCAAGAAGATATCTTGAAGCATTATCAACTTATACAAGAAGAAGAATGACGCAGAGCTCAAAAGCTGATGTCGATGAAATTTTATATGTTCCTGCGTCTCTTGCCTTGCATCAAAGACCATCAGTTCCAGGCATTCGGTCAACGTTTGGTACTGGTACTGAGCTTCTTAACAGTTTGCGACTTATGTTTTCAAGGCTATCAAATCACTGTTGCCCAAACGGGCATTACACAAATCCTACATTAGCAGTAGCAGCTGGCAAAGAGATAGTTTGTAAGGAATGTGATGAGCATTTTTTAGCTCCAAGTGCCGAAGAACTTGCTTTTAACAGTCTAGGAGCATGCAAAAAATGTGATGGGACTGGAATTATAAGAACAGTTGATGAGGCAACTTTAGTCCCAGATGAAAATTTAAGTATAGACGAAGGGGCTGTTGCTCCTTGGAAAACTCTAATGTGGTCATTGATGATTGACGTATGTCGTGCAATGGGTGTAAGAACTGACATTCCATTTAAAAAACTAACAGATGAAGAAAAAGAAATTGTATATAGAGGAAAACCAGAAAAGAAACATATTTTATATAAATCAAAAACCACTGAATTAGCCGGAGAACTTGATTTCACTTATTATAGTGCGATACGTACAGTTGAAAATGCTTTATCAAAGGTAAAAGACGAAAAAGGAATGAAGCGGGTAGAAAAATTCTTAAAAGAAGATATATGCCCCGATTGTCGAGGCTCAAGACTTTCAAAAAAAGCAAGACTACCTAAATTACAAAATATATCCCTTGATGAGGTTTGTAGAATGACATTAACCGATGTAATTAAGTGGGTAAATAATGTTCCTCAGTCTTTACCTGAAGAAATGCAATCAATGGCTGAGGCAATATGTGAAAGTTTTAACGTAACAGCAAAAAGATTAATTGATTTAGGATTGGATTATTTATCTCTAAACAGAGCCGGCTCAACACTATCGACTGGAGAGAGGCAAAGGATGCAGTTAGCTAGAGCTGTGAGGAATCGTACTACTGGCATTTTATATGTACTTGATGAACCGTCAATAGGATTGCACCCATCTAACATTGTCGGGTTAACCGCTGTAATTAATGATCTTGTTGCAGACGGTAATTCTGTCGTTTTAGTAGATCATGATACTCAGATACTGTCAAAAGCCGACTGGATAATAGAATTAGGAGAAGGCTCGGGAATAAACGGGGGTAATGTAATAAATACGGGAACTGTTAATGACACAATAAAAAACAAATCTTCCAAAATAGGATTATTTTTGTCGGGTAAATATAATATAAGGACAAGACCAATTGTTACTACTGATATGTTCGAGCATGGCACAATTACGCTAAAGATAAATAAAATTCATACTGTTAAACCATTAACTTTAAAAATTCCAAAAGGTAGGTTTATAGCCGTTACAGGAGTTTCGGGCTCTGGAAAAACAACTCTTATTTTGGAAAGTCTCATCCCAGCAATCGAGTGCAAAATTTCAGGTAAAAAAACGCCTCAACACATTGTTGATATAAAGACTAACGGAATAAAACAAATAAAACTTATTGATGCAACCCCAATTGGTGCAAACGTTCGTTCGACTGTTGCTACCTATGCCAATGTACATGATGAATTGAGAAAAGTTTTTGCTAGGAATGCAAAAGATTTTGTATATAAAGCTAGTGATTTTTCATATAACACCGGTTCGTTAAGATGTCGCGCATGTGATGGTACAGGGATAATAAACCTTGATGTTCAGTTTTTACCTGATGTTGAAATAACATGTCCCGACTGTAGAGGTTCTCGATATTCGAAAGAGGCAAATAAAATAAAGTATAAAGAACATACTCTGCCTGATATTATCAGTAGTGATATAAATACAGCAATTGATATATGTAAAGATTTGAAAATAGTAAAACAACGACTTGAAGTACTTAAGGATTTAGGGCTTGGATATTTAACTCTCGGAGAAGCGACGCCTTCTTTATCAGGAGGAGAAGCTCAGAGGTTAAAACTGGCATTTGAAATGGATAGAAAGCAAGAAAATGCCGTTTTTGTTTTTGATGAACCAACAATAGGGTTGCACCCTCTTGACGTTCAATCCTTGCTTTCTGTATTTCAAAAACTTGTTGAGAACGGAGCAACTGTTGTTGTTATAGAGCATGACTTAGATGTTATAGCGAACGCCGACTATGTTATTGATATGGGGATAGGTGGAGGTAATAAAGGCGGAACCATTGTTTTTACAGGAACTCCTGATGAACTTGCAAAGTTCCCTACATCGGTAACAGGAGCGTATCTAAAAAAGTTGATAATCGAAGAGCTGTAAATTACAAAACCATTGATAGACACTTTCATTAGTAGAAAGTTAAAATAATATCGACAAACGACTATATAACGAAAAGATGGAAAACGTTTTAAAAAATAGAATTGAAAAGATGTATGAAGGTGAATGTATTGATATTCTTGTTATTCGCAAAGCCTTAGATCTTATAAAAGCCGGTAAAATACGTGCAGCAGAAAAACAGAATGGCAAATGGATAGTAAATGCATGGGTAAAACAGGCAATACTACTTGCGTTTAAACATTTTGAACCGCAAAAACAAGAATTCAACGCTTTTGATAAATTTAGCTTATTGCCATATATGGGGGGGTATAGAAAGGTTCCCGGAGCAATAATAAGGGATTACGTTCACATATCAGACGGGGCAGTAATAATGCCAAGTTGTATAAACATAGGGACATACATAGGTACTAAAACAATGATTGATATAAATGCTGTTGTAGGTTCGTGTGCTCAGATAGGGGCAAATTGTCATATATCTGCTCAAGCATGTATTGGGGGAGTTCTTGAGCCAACAGTCGCAATGCCTACAATAATAGAGGACAATTGTTTTATAGGTTCACATAGTGCAATATTAGACGGAGTGATTGTTGGAGAAAACTCAGTGATCGCTGCTGGAACCATAATAACTTCGTCAACTAGAATTATTGACCGTAAAACAGGAAATGTTATGTATGGAGAAATACCTGCAGGTTCTGTTGTTGTCCCAGGAAGTTACGAAAGTAACAATTGTAATATTAATTGTGCTGTTGTAATAAAACAAGCGACATCTGAAGTTTTATCGAAAACAAGTATCAATGAGTTACTTAGAAGTTAGAAATTGTTGTTTTTATGTTCGCGTGAATGGAATTTTTTATCAAAGTTTCTCGTATTTGTTTGCAACTTTTCAAGCTGATTGATATTAATTGTGACAGATGATAAAGTTACTAATGACGTGATTTAAAAAATAGGATATTGAACATGATTGAAAACAATAAAATCCCTATGACATTACGGGGATACAACAAGCTACAGGCTGAGTTTCGTAATTTAAAAAATAACGAACGCCCTGCTGTTATAGAGGCTATAGCATCCGCTAGAGAATTAGGAGATCTGTCAGAGAATGCTGAATACCACGCTGCAAAAGAGAAGCAAGCAGTTATTGAGTCAAGAATTCGTGTTTTAGAGGATAGGCTAAGCCGTGCAACTGTAATTGATACAAGTACAGTAAATTCCGACAGTGTTAAATTTGGAGCTACTGTGCAGATAATGGACGACGATACAGGCGATGTTTCGAAATTCCAAATAGTTGGAAGCGACGAAGCTGATATCAAAGCAGGTTTTGTTCCGATAACATCTCCGGTCGCCAAAGCTCTTATTGGTAAAAAGGTTGATGATGCCATAGATGTGCATGTTCCAGCTGGTACGAAAAGTTATACAATCGTATCAATTCGTTATGAATAGTAAATATGCTAAAATTCAGATAGGTTTATTTATATACAAAACAATTTGTTAAAAAGGATTATTAATGAATAAAGTTGTAGAACAAATTGAATGGGCTGGAAATGCTCTTATATTAGAAACTGGACATATCGCAAAACAAGCCGATGGGGCAGTTCTTGTAAGGTATGGTAAAACAACCGTTTTGTGTACATGTGTATATGCAAAAGAGCAATCAGAGGAAACTGGATTTTTTCCACTGACTATAAATTATCAGGAGCGTTTTTACGCAGCTGGTAGGCTTCCTGGAGGATTTGTTAAAAGAGAAGGTAAGCCGTCAGAGCATGAAACGCTTGTATCAAGGCTTATAGATAGACCTATACGACCACTGTTCCCTAATGGTTTTTGTAATGAAGTTCAAGTTATATGCACTTTGTTAAGCTATGACAAAAACTGTTTGCCAGAAATAGCATCAATTATTGGTGCATCAGCATGTATATCAATATCTGGTGTTCCATTTGAATGTCCGATTGCTGGTTGCAAAGTTGGATATACAAGAGAAAACGGATATATATTAAATCCGACAGAAAAAACTTTAATGGATTTAACTGTTGCTGGTAGTAAAGATGGCATTTTAATGGTTGAGTCTCAAATTAATGAATTGCCTGAGGATGTAGTTCTAGACGGTGTAATGTTTGGGTTTAATGCAATTCAGCCAGTTATAGAGGTTATAAACAAATTGAAAAAAAAGGCTGGAAAGCCAGTAGTGCATGTAACACCGTTAAGCGAAAAATATCCTGAACTTATGAATAAAATCCGAGAACTATCGCAGAATGGCATAGTTAACGCTCTTTCAATTAAGCAAAAGCAAGAGCGACAATCGGCGATTGGTGCACTACGTAACAGTGTTGTTGAACAGATCGGATCTGATAACAAACAAACTGTTGAAACACTTTTTGAACAATATTTATCTCAGTTAATGAGACAAAAGGTACTTGAAACAAAAACAAGGATTGACGGACGCACTGCGACGCAAATAAGACCTATTACATGTGAAATTGATGTAATTCCAAACGTTCACGGAAGTGCTCTATTTACAAGGGGAGAAACACAAGCGTTAGCTATAACAACATTGGGTTCTCTGTCGGATGTTCAGATAGTTGATGATGTTGCAGGAGAAAGCAAAGAAAACTTTTTATTACACTACAACTTTTTGCCGTTTTCTGTCGGAGAGATTGGACGTTTATCAGCGCCAGGGCGTCGTGAAATAGGACATGGGAAACTTGCATGGAGGGCTTTATCCGCAGTTATGCCGTCACAAACTGAGTTTCCATACACAGTGCGTGTTGTTTCAGAAATTACTGAGTCAAATGGTTCTTCGTCTATGGCTACAGTATGTTGTGGCTCCTTGTCCCTTATGGCTTCGGGCGTTCCTATAAAATCTCCAGTTGCTGGAATTGCTATGGGGCTTATTAAAACAAACGATGATTATGTAATCCTGTCTGATATCATGGGCGATGAGGATCACTTAGGAGATATGGACTTTAAAGTTGCCGGTACGGATAAAGGTATTACAGCTCTTCAGATGGATATAAAAATAACTGGTATTACAAAGGAAATTTTGAAAGATGCGTTGACTCAAGCACATGATGGGAGAATGCATATCCTTAAATTAATTACAGACACAATACAAGCGCCGAGAAATGAAGTAAGCGAAAATGCTCCGAGAGTTTCGGTTATTACAATAAATAAAGATAAAATACGCGACCTCATAGGTGCAGGTGGTAAAACTATTAAAGATCTTTGCGATCGTTATAATGCCAAAATTGAGATATCTGATGATGGGGCTGTCACTGTATGTACACCTGATAAAAGTTCTCTCAATGACGTTTTGTTAGAAATTGAACTTATATGTAACCTTCCGAAAATTGGACAGAAATTTTTAGGAACAGTTACTCGCATTGCAGAGTTTGGAGCTATAGTTTCTATAGGTTCTCGTGATGGGATGCTTCACGTAAGTAAATTGAACCTTAAAAAAGGGCAACCTGTTTCTGATGTATTATCTATTGGGCAAAAAGTTCCTGTTGAAGTAGTCGAAATTGATCAAAAAGAGCGAATGAAGTTTAAATTAAGTAAATAATTAAAAAACTTGCATTGATATAACAATAAAAATTTGATAGTTTGTGTTTATACATGTAGTCAGTGGTTCATGAAGAAAATCTGAACCACAAGTGTAAGCTTGTATAATATGTAAATATTTATATATCTATTTTACTTAGGATGAGTATATAAAAAAATTTTTTATCAAAATCTATGTTGATGAAGATACAGGCGACGAAGAAGTAGATTTACCAAGCGTTAAAGACGAAACTGTAAAGGAACAATGCAACAGCTATTAGAGAGCGAATATCTCAATTATTTTCTGAAAATAAGCTTGATAACATGGCGAAACAATGCAAATTGGTACGCATTATTTTTTCCAAACACAACTATTAACAATATAAAATACAAAATATACATACTTATTAGTAATAGTGAAACTGCTGTTGCAAACGATGCTGATGCAAAAACGGTGTCCTGGAATAGTGACATAAACACAACAATAACAGACGACTCTGAAAATAATGTTAAAGGTATACTCACATGTCAAAAGCGGATTTGTTGAATTTCAACACGATACCACCTTAAGATCAAAATTCAGATGAACAAGATGGAGAAAGCGAAGAAGAGTAGCCTGACAATATATCATTTCAATAAATTTACTACTAATACGAGCAATACTCCACGCATAAATATAAGAAAAGAGGTAACACTTATAATATAAACGAAGGGTTGCAATAATAGAGATAAGTAATGTTGTTTCTATTATTATCTGGATAGCTCCTATGCTTGACAAAAAAAGTGTTTATGTAAGAGAATACAATGATAACAGATGTTTACAGTTTTCATACTAAAGGAGCATTTATGCACCATCACCATTGCCTGCTGTCTGTAATTAATACCGTAAGTGGTATGACTGTGGCTTCAAACATCATTCTAACTGTCTCGATTGTTGAGGTATGTCAAAATACCTTATAAATGAATTTTATTTATTTATTTTACTAAAAAAATATTTTTTTAATACATCTTGTATTCTTCTCAGGATTTGTCATACTAATTGTGTTAAGGTTTTTAACATTTCGAAAAAAGGAGAAAAATGAACATTACAGCGAAACCGTTTGTAGCGGTTATAATATGCTGGATTTTCTACTTATTTGCCTTCTTTGCGAGGGTAGAACCGGGCGTACTCACAAACGATTTAATGAGGGAATTTTCATTAAATGCAACACAAGTCGGAGCAATAGTATCAACCTTATACATCCCATACGTTGCGATGCAACTGCCATGGGGACTTATTTCAGATAAATTAGGAAGTCGATTAGTTATTTTTCTGTGCTGTACAATGTGCGGAATAGGTGTTTTAACTTTTGGTTTGGCAACTGCTCCGTGGCAATTAAGTTGCGGTCGACTTTTAATAGGGCTTTCCGCCGCCGGAGCTTTCTTGTCGTGTGGAAAAGTTGTTTCAGAAGTAATGCCGGCAAATAAATATGCGTTTTTTATGGGGGTAACAACTTTCATAGGTTCTCTTGGTGGTGTATTAGGTAGTGGAATTACTGCCAATCTTGCTGAAAAATTAGGATGGAGACCGTTAACTTGTTCAATCGCAGTAATTGGTATTATAACTGGACTGTTGGCTTTTATTTTTATAAAAAAAGGTACATCAAGCAACAGTTCTGAAAAAGAAAATATCCTTGAAGGGATAAAGTTACTAAGTATAAATCCAAGTGCTTGGCTTATAGGTTTTTTCGGCTGTGCCTCATTTTTGCCATTGAGCGCTGTAGCTGAACTGTGGGGCACTCCTTTTATACAGGCAAGATTTGGAGTGTCAACTTCTGACGCATCTATTTGCTCGTCTGCAATATTCGTATGCTTCGGATTGGGAAGTATTTTAGCAGCTAAAGTTGCCGAAAAATTAGATAGTAATAAAAAGGCGTGTATATTAATGGCTATCGGTTTACTTATATGTTTTTCTGTAGCTATCTATGCTAACTCTCTTAGTTTTTGGGCTTGTGTTATTTTGTTTGGGGTAGGTAGTATATTTGCAGGTTCATCAACACTAACTTTTGATATGGCTTACAAGTGCGTACCAAGTAAATACGCTGGTACATCTGCCGGTTTTAACAACATGCTTATAATGCTTAGTGGCATTATTTTTCAACCGTTACTTGGAAGATTATTAGATTTTTTTAGAAATGGAAAGATAAACCCTGACGGGACGCCATTATATGAACTCACATCATATAGATGTTCATTCATTCTGATAATAATTGTCGTCTCATTAGCAACAATCAGTATGTTTTTCGTAAAAGAACGGAAATAAACGATTACGATTCCGACAAATTTTAGTCTGAAAACGGAATCGTAACTACCTTGAGTGAACGTTATCTAAGTATTTAAATTTAATTTGTTTATTATAGCTTTTTGCACTTCCGGCACTGACCTCGAACCGTCAATTATTTGATACCTTTCAGATGATTTAGCAATTGATAAATATCCAGCTCTAACGCTTTTATGAAAATCCAGTGCTTTGCTTTCAAAACGCAGGTCTGTATTGTTTTCCTTTGAAAATGAACGTTGCAACCCTACTACCGGATCAATATCGATTATAAATGTACAATCAGGATGCATATTACCAGTTATTTTTTCGTATATACAATTCACTAAATGTATGTCACAATTCTCACATATACACTGATAAACAAATGTTGAATCCTGAAATCTATCACAGATCACAATATTTCCTGCATCTAAAGCCGGTTTAATACAGTTATGCCAATGATCAGAACGAGCCGTCATAAACATTAACATTTCGGTATAGACATTCAGTTGTTTATTACCTTTAACAACTATGTCACGCAGTTTTTCCGCAAGTTCAGTTCCTCCGGGTTCTCTTGTGAGGATTGCCTCGTGCCCGTTATCTTTAAACCAATAATAAAGCAGTTGTGCTTGCGTACTTTTACCACTTCCTTCCCCTCCTTCGAACGTTATAAAATAACCTCTCATTGCATATCCTTAAAAACTAAATTGTTTCAATTTCTGAAATTGCACTTTTTGCAATAAAATCAGCGTTATTATTATTTACACAGTCAGAATGCCCTTTAACCCAATTCCAACTTATATTTTTACCTTGCGATACTTCATCAAGTTTTGTCCATAAGTCTACATTTTTTACTGGCTTATTGTCTGAAGTTCTCCAATTGTTAACTTTCCAGTTTGGCAACCACATAGTTACACCGTTTTTAACATAACTGCTGTCGGTGTAAATAACAATACGAATATAATTAGGTAACACACTAATTGCCTGTATTGTTGCTGTAAGTTCCATTCTGTTATTCGTTGTGTTTAGTTCTTTTCCAGATAAAATTGCGCGGTTATTTTTAAACAATAAAATAGCTCCCCAACCTCCAGGGCCTGGGTTTCCCTTACACGAGCCATCAGTGTAAACCTCAATAATATCGTTTTGTTGTAGGATTTCTAACAAATTATTAATACTGATATCTGACATTATAAATTCATTCTTCATTATTAACTGTAAATATTTACATTCTTTCTATAGTAATATTGTATCAATAAGTAGCATTGCATGACAAGCATTCTTAAGTCATTCGGCAATAATCGTGAAGCGGGCATGTTCTACATTTAGGTTTAGCTGACTTACACACATATCTACCGTGTAAAACGAGCAGATCGCTTACTTTTAAATGAAAGTTTGACGGAGTGTTTTTGTAAAGTTCGTTTTCAACTTCAATTGGTGTTTTCGCTTTATTGGAAACAAATCCTAATCTGTGTGACAATCTCATCACATGGGTATCAACTGCAATATATGGTGCATTACAAAGTTTGTTGACAATGACATTTGCGCTTTTACGACCTATTCCTGGGAGTGTTTCCAATACATCCCGTTCAAGCGGAACTTGAGATTGATACTTATCAATAAGTATTCTCGATAACTCAATAATATGTTTTGCTTTTGTATTATGTAATCCTATATTTTTTATATATTGTAACAACTTGCCAACTCCTAAGTTGAGCATTGCTTTTGGATTATCTGCAATTTTAAATAACTCAACAGTTGCCTTATTAACTGATTTGTCTGTTGCTTGTGCTGATAATAAAACCGCAATTAAGAATGTGTATGGATTTGTAAATCGCAATTCTGTTGTTGCGTTAGGGTATATTGAGTCCAATAGCTCTAATATTGTTTTTATATAATCCGATAGCGATATTGTTAGTAGCCAATTTTCTTTATCAATGCAACTTTTAAAGACTTTGTTTGACGACACAATCGATTTTTAAATGTCGTTCCTTCGTTCATAATTGTGTCACAAAAGCTGATTGCGAGAAAACCTTACCAATGCTGTAAATACTCGGTAAGGTTTTTAAACGTTTCTTAGATAGAGATCTAAAACGATTTTTTTTTCGCTAATTTTTTCCCATGGTTGCTATTCCCGAGTCCAGTTGTTTTTGCAATATTGCTACGACGACGTGCATAGGCTGGGGCAACAGAAGGATAATCAGGAGACAATCCCCAACGCTCTTTATACTGGTCAACTGTCATGCCGTAAACAGACATAAGGTGTCTTTTTAACATTTGAAGTTTCTTTCCATCTTCAAGACAAGTCAAATAATCATCATGGACAGAATCTTCTATTGCTACGGCAGGGCGACGAGTTGGATTGTTTGCAATAGTTTGATTTACGAATCTAAGTTCATCTATCAAGGCATCGCTAAATTCCCTCATTATAGTCTTTACTTCGTCTACCTTTACAGGATTTTTTGAAATATAAGCAGATGTTAAATCAACAACAAGTGACAAAAAATCCTGAGCCATCCCACATTCAGGCTTTTCGCTGTCGAATAAAGCAAGAGTCGATGGATCTTTCTTTAGTTTTAAACTTGACATAATTCTCCTTTTTCTAAAAGCTCTGACTCTCAGAGCACGCTTTAAATTAAGAAATGTTATCACGACTAATTCATAATAACTTTCCAATAAAATGATATTTTTATTTCAACCGAGTGTCAACAATAAAACGATGTTTCAGAACAAAAAAAATTATTGTAGGGATGTTTAGTCATTGTCTCTTTATATAAAATGCAAATTAAAGATAGCCTTTATGCCCCCAATTTTTTTCTTTAGTATTCATTTCAAACCGTTTGCCAGCCTCAATATTAAAATTGAAAACGATATTATCGGAACAAATGGAGTTGTTTTGTTTTTTTTCAAAATTGATGCAATTATACCAATGATTCCAATTAAAATTAATAACATCGGTACTTCGCTATTGATTAAAAATGGAGAAACAAATATACTGAAAAAGTAATCTGCTATTCCGAAAACATCTTTTTTACAAAATATTTTTGCAAATATACCAATACCTGAAACTATTACGAACAGTAAGAGGCTGTATTTGCCGTGAATGAGGTACCAGCAAAGACTACTAATGGAGAATACTGATAAGGGAATTGCGCCAACAGTACAGGTTCGCCAATCCTGTATACATAGGATAATGTCGGATGTAAGGACGGCTGAAAATACAAATAAATAAATGAAAAACATTAATGGCGGAAGTTTCGAAGCATATTTTTCATAAAACCGTCATCGGTCATTTTCATCATAATTGTTTTTATTTGCTCGTACTGTTGAACGAGTTTGTTAACATCAGACACATTTTGACCGCAGCCGTTTGCTATCCTCTTACGCCTTGAAGCATCCAAAATTTTCGGATTTTTGCGCTCTTTCGGCGTCATAGATCTTATTATTGCAATCTGCCGGGTTATAACTTTATCAGACATACCTGTTTCACTTAGTTTTGCTTGCATCTGTTTTATTCCTGGTATAAAACGCATTATACCTTTCATTCCTCCTATTTTTTCGATCTGCTTCAAATATGTCTCCATACCATCAAGATCAAATTCGCGACCAACCTTTACATTTGATACATCATCAGCAATATTTGCATCAATTGCTTTTTCAACAAGACTTATTACGTCGCCCTTATCAAGAATACGTGACGCTATCCGCTCCGGGTGAAACGCCTCAATGTCCCCTACCTTTTCACCTGTGCCTATAAATTTTATTTGGCAATTTGTAACAGATTTTGCCGAAAGGGCAACCCCGCCCCTTGCCTCCCCGTCAACTCGAGTAAGGATAAGTCCCGTGAGATTTAATTTATCGTTAAAACTTTTAGCAGTATTTAACGCACTTTGTCCCGTCATTATGTCAATCGCAAGAAATACATCTTTTGGAGTCACAATTGATTTTATTTTCAAGAGTTCTTCCATCATTGCGTCATCCAAATACGTACGACCTGCCGTGTCATATATTACTGCATCATATTTATTAGCAATTTCGTATGCCTTGTACGCTATCTCGATTGGAGTGTTAGTTACTGCAAAATCTTCAAAGAAATCAATACTATTTGTTTTTGCTAGTATTCTTAGTTGATCAATTGCCGCTGGTCTGTATGTGTCTAAAGACACTAATAAACATTTTTTGTTTAATTTTTTTTGTACAAGATTTGCGATTTTTGCAGATGTTGTTGTTTTTCCAGAACCTTGCAAGCCAACAATCATAATAGATTTATAATTAAAGCTTTCGTCTCCTTCTCCTAAAAATTTGACCAATTCGTCATATACGATTTTTACTATCGTCTGTTCTGGTGTAACGCTCTTTATAACGTTTCGATCTTTAAGCTTCAACTTAATATCTTCTATAAAATTTTTTACAACACTCAATGCAACGTCTGCTTCTAAAAGGGATACGCGTATTTCGCGAACTGTTGAATTTATATCATCTTCAGTTAAAACACCCTTATTACGCATTCTGTCAAAAATTGATAAAAGTTTCTTCGATAATCCATCAAACATAACTAAGACAGTTTATATAGAGAATTAACAATATTAATTTTAACATCTTATAAAAGACCTGTTTTCTAACCAGTATATGCATCAAACATCATAACTAGTAATAATATTTGTGAAAACT
Source organism: uncultured Pseudomonadota bacterium (assembly GCA_902784055.1). GTDB lineage: Bacteria > Pseudomonadota > Alphaproteobacteria > RUG11792 > RUG11792 > RUG14087. The sequence goes on along the minus strand of CACZTP010000011.1, from coordinate 9,460 downwards.
TATGTATAATAGATATATAGTTACTATACAATAATGTCAATATGTTTTTGTATCACTTTGTTTATTAGCTATTTAATAATAATGTAACTGAATGACCATTTTTTAGGGTTATTTTGACACTACAACTTGAAACAAAGTTTATCGAAAATTCTTTATATTGTCCAGTTGAACTATACGGCTTATCGTTAATCCACACAGTCCAATTATTAGGACTTATAAATAAAATTCCAGATAATTTGTAAATTACTTCAACAGGTTTTTTATCTGTTTTTTTTGGTAAATTTTGATTTAGTATTGCATTACTTTCTTTATCTGAAAAGAAATATGAAGGTTCCGCAATCGTTGTTGCAATTGATAAAAAGAGAACAATGCTTATTTTGTATATAATGTGCATACAATAACGGTTTCCAGAATATGATAACCATTGTTAAGCTCCCTCTTATTTATTTTAACCGCAATAATCCTGGCAAAACCTTCATACTGGTTAATTTTGTTTATAAATTCAAATATGAATTTGTCATGAATAAATGAGCAGTCAATTTCAATTGGAATTATTTTAATACTTGAAATATTGTTTAACTCCCCGGCTTTAATATTTATTATTTTTGCTTTTTTGTTGTCAAAATATTGTTCCATATACTGTATAAATTTTTCACTATCTGAATTTAAATTATGAGTTTTTACAATCGTATTATTTTTTAGTAAAGATATTTTGTCATAAATCTCTTTATATGGTGCTAACTCCAGCTCTTTACACTCATAAATATGGCGTACATATATATTTGTTAATAATCCAGTAAGCAATAATATTAAATATTTTCCATTAAAAATGGAGCAATATTTTTTTAAGTGAAGTTTTTTTAACAAAAAATTATTTTTAAAATGTTGAATATTATCAAGCATTTACAGTAACACTTTCATTGATACAATAATCATCTGTATAATTTTCAGTAAAATCATTTTTATCCATATCGTCTTCGTTAACTGCATTATCATCGTCCTCGCTAGTAACGCAATTGTCTGCAGGATCGACGTTGTCTATTATTGCGTTATAATCATCGTTGTCTGTAGTGGATGTATCATCAATATTTGTGATGCGATTACTATCGACAGTAACAGTATTGTTATCGTTTATATCTTCTGTTACAGATATTTTATCTCCACCTTCACAATACATTGTTATATTTTGAAGCTTTTCTGTTCTGTGGCAAGTGTACTCTTTTATCGCATTTTCATAATCAGGTTGATTTAAAAGATTTTTCAAAAATAACTCATGCCAAGCGTCAATATCTTTTGCAATATGTGAATTGTTTATTTCTGTTTTTATGTTATCTGTCTGTTTGTTTATTTCGTTTATTTTATAAGCGTTTATGAGAGTATTAGAAAATAATATACAAAAAAACACCAAACATGCAATTTTAAATATGCTATTTTCAACGTGTTTATGTGAAGCAATATCAAATTCAGTCGAAATTACCCTCATCTTTATTTCTGAACAGGATGAAAGGTAATCGACTACTTTATTACTAAATTCGTATATTATTAAATCATTAATGTTTATATCAATAACGTTTTTAATATGATTTAATGTATTATGTACTTCAATGTCTTTATCTTTGCCTTCTAAAGTAATACTACGATTATATATAACGTATCCATTATTTGTTAATATTACATGTAAATAGTCCATATACTCTATCACAAATAATACGGGAGTTAATATATTATTTTTGCAGTAACTAAAGAACGCAGACGTAACCCAGAGAGGAAACACAGAAGTAGAGATTATTCTTAATCTATACGAATTATTTAGCAGACGTTTCGTTACATTGTCTGATATATCGCATGTACAAACCCCATAAGTAAATTTTTTTCTTATACAAAATCTAGCGTTGGGTTCGGTAAGTTTGCCGTAAAAGACAGTATTACAATGACTATCATTTAGCGCGTGCTTTGCAACTTTATTTATATTTCTAACATCAGATACTTTTACAGAAAATAATTTACAAGCCATTGATCTATGGGAAATAACAAGCTCTATAGGTAAATTTAGTCCAGTTAATAAATCAAGTAATCTTTCAGAATTTTGACCAGATTTTGAAATTGGTTGACCTCTGCTATCAAAGAGCAGACAGCTTACCAGTAATCCAGACTTGAAATGTTCTAGTTTCGATTTGTTTCCAAACAGAAAAACGCGGACAAATTCCTTATGCTTTTTACCGAATAATTGGCTACATTTGTCCATTCGCCGTATTCCCTATAGGATGGCTCACTCATATGATGGAAAATATTAGTAAAAAGAACGTTAACTAAATAAAATTTTTGCTTCGATTTACATGTTTGTACTGCAATCAATGTTTAATAGTTTATATACATTTATATTTCCAATCGTTTCGAATTTTTCTTTAATTTTAATCAGTGGTTCTTCATAATATTTTTTAAGTTCATAATCTGGGATGCCTCTTTTTTCCTTATACCATTCTATTTTGTTTTCGACTGTTACATATTTATCAATACCACTCATCTTATCACACAATTGAATCAATTCTATATATTCGTCATATTTTGTATTGTTTAATATTTTCCATATATAATTGGTTTCCTCTTCATCTCCTTTGCAAAAATGTTTTACATGAATAATATCTTTAACTGGAAACGGATGAGCAATACAGACTTTTGCGATTTGGGTATTCACTCCTTCTAAAAGTTCGTACCCAATTCGTGGATGCCTACAAACACGACCTGGAGCAACTCCGGGTATGCCTATAAATTTCCCTATATCATGCATTTCACCGCATAAAAAAGCTAATTCCGCATCTAATTCACATTTTTCGGCTATTAACTTAGCCCCATTCGCAACAAGCATTGAATGGTCATAAGTAAGGGAATTCCTACCGAGTTCTAAAAAATTACTAGGTAAATATTTTTCTATCATAGTACTTTCACGCGGTAAAAGGGCCAACAAGAGAACCGGTTACGAATTGCTTTACATATGGATTATTGCTTATCCAAAGTTCTTTATTATCTCCTTCCCATATAATTTTGCCCCCAAACAAAAGCCCTACTCTGTCACTTATATGTTTAAGACTGTTTATATCGTGAGTAATAGATAATGCAGATATTCCCATTTCTCTTGTAAATTTGACTATAAGTTCATTAATCATTCCGCTTGTAATTGGATCTAGTCCTGTAGTTGGTTCGTCAAAAAATATAATATCCGGGTTTGTTGCTATAGCTCGAGCAAGCGCTACACGTTTTTGCATCCCTCCAGAAAGTTCGGATGGATATTTATCAAGTACGTCATCTTTTAAATTAACGTCATGCAACTTCTCAACTGCTATTTTTCTTGCCTGCTTTTTAGATAATCCAAAACCATAAACAAGACCGAAGCCTATATTGTCTGCCACAGTTAAGCTATCAAATAAAGCTCCGCCTTGAAATAAAATCCCACACTTAAGCATCAATTTATCTCTATCTTTTTGCTTAAGATTTGTCATTTCTTTTCCGTTTATTTTGACGCTACCAGATGTTGGCTTTAAAATTCCTATAATGCTTTTTAATAACACTGACTTGCCAGAACCAGAACCTCCTATTATTACGTATGATTTTCCTTTTTCAAGTTTTAAGGAAACACCTGTAATCACATTATTCGAACCAAATGATTTTGTTAAGTTTTCAACTTCTATTACGTACATACTTTACCTTAAAATAATACAAACGTTAATATACCATCAAGTAATAAAATTATTATTGAAGATGCAACTACAGAATTAGTTGTTGAACGTCCCACGCCCTCGGCTCCCTTTTTTGATAAAAAACCTTGATAACATCCCATTAAACATATTACGAAACCAAAGACCGCCCCCTTTATAAGTCCTGACATAATATCCCATGATGACATTGATACGAAAGTATTATGAATATAATTAGCAGAGTTAAATCCTAAATGATATACCCCAACTAAATAACCGCCTAAAATTCCTATGACATCATCAATAAAAACAAGAAAAGGCATCAATAGCGTTCCTGTTAATATTCTTGGAAACACAAGATATTTATATGGATTAACTGACAAGCTAGATAATGCATCTATTTGCTCAGTAACTCGCATTGTACCTATTTCAGCAGTCATAGAAGCCCCTAACCTTCCTGCAACCATGAGAGATGCTAGAACTGGACCTAGCTCCCTAGTCATAGCAATCATAACAACTGATGGTATAGCTCCTTCAGATGTGAAACTTGAAAAACCATCGTAACACTGTAACGTCATAGCCATCCCGGTAAATAACGCTGTAAGACCGACAACTGGCAACGAATAGTACCCTATTTGTATTGTTTGGATTGCAATTTGTTTCCAATAATAAGGGGGGTTTAACCCCGCTAACAAGCTTTTACATAGAAAAATAGTAATATTACCCGTCGCCCGTAAAAAGTTAATAAAAATGTTACCGACAATAGTTAAGAATATATAAACACCCATGTTTTTTTTATATTTATATATATTATATATTTTACAAATTTACCAATCCAAAAATCAACTGTGGGAAGCTCGCCCTCGGTTCCCGATTACACGTCCAGGTTTTTTACCCGTTCAGCATTTTCTTGTATGAAAGCACGCCGAGGTTCCACAACATCCCCCATCAGTAGTGAAAATATCTTGTCAGCCTCTTCAGCTTGAGTTAACTTTACTTGAAGAAGCGTCCTAGCTGATGGGTCTAAAGTCGTTTCCCATAACTGTTCAGGATTCATTTCTCCCAAACCTTTATACCTACTTATAGTTAAACCTCTACGTCCGTATTCAAATATCTTTTCTGATAATTTTACAGTTCCATCAATAAAGTATTGTTCAGAATTATTAGGTAACTCTAATGTTGCCACATCTTCAAAAATGCTAAACATTTTGTCCCGCAACAGATTAATCGATAAAACCTCGGGCAATCTTAGAATTTCATCGTCAACAATAGTTACATCATGAGATCCAAATGTATCCGTATAGATTTCCAGTTTGCCATTTATAACTTTACAGCTGTAATGTGTATCTCTATCCGACATTAGTTTTAGATATCTTTCAAGAAGTTGTACATGATCATCGGAAAAATTAATTAAGCAACCACTTAAAAATAATTTCTCAATCAGGTTTTTATTATTTATATATCGTGTTAAGATGTCTATTGACTGGTTAATATTTGCTGAAACTTCAACTATATATTTTAAATCGTCGCCATATACGGTTGAACCGTTAGACAAAACAAGTCTAACGCCTTTGACCGCATCATTTAGTATATATTCTTCGAACTCTTTTTCGTCCTTTATATAAACAATAGAAGTTCCTCTTTTCACCTTATATAGTGGCGGTTGGGCTATGTATAAGTATCCACGTTCAATTATCTGAGGCATGTAACGATAGAAAAATGTTAATAATAGTGTCCTTATGTGGCTTCCATCAACATCAGCATCTGTCATTATTACTATTTTGTGATATCTTGCTTTTTCAATATCAAAATCTTCTTTACCAATTCCTGTACCTATAGCTGTTATTAAAGTACCGATAGTCTCCGAAGCGAGCATTTTATCAAATCTTGCTTTTTCGACGTTAAGTATTTTTCCACGTAACGCGAGTATTGCTTGAGTTTTCCTGTCACGACCCATTTTTGCAGAACCGCCTGCAGATTCTCCTTCAACAATAAACATTTCACTTAATGCCGGATCTTTCTCAGAACAATCAGCGAGTTTACCCGGAAGGGAGGCAACGTCCAACACTCCTTTACGACGAGTTAATTCCCTAGCTTTTCTTGCGGCTTCTCTTGCGGAAACTGCTTCAAATATCTTGTCAATAACAACCTTTGCCATAGCCGGGTTTTCTTCAAGCCACATGCTTACGGCATCGCTTATTACACTCTCAACAACTGGGCGAACTTCAGATGAAACAAGTTTATCTTTTGTTTGAGATGAAAATTTAGGATCTGGAACTTTTACAGATAAAACACATGTCAATCCTTCTCTTATATCGTCTCCAGTTATTACATCTTTAAGGTCTTTTTTACCTTGGTTTTTTATTCCATTCGCTGAAATGTAATTAATAACAGAGCGTGTCAACGCTGATTTGAAGCCAGCTAAATGTGTACCACCATCATGTTGTGGAATATTATTCGTAAAACACAAAATGTTTTCATGATAACTATCAGTCCATTCCATAGCCATTTGAACAGTTATTTCACTATCAGATTTTGAATTATCGGCAATTACTGGTTTCGAGTGAAGAACATTTTTACCGCTGTCTATGTAATTAACAAATGCTTGCAATCCACCTTCATAAAAGAGTTCATTTGTATATTGTGAATTTATTCTTTTATCATTGAGGATTATTTTTATACCAGAGTTTAAAAAGGCTAATTCTCTTATACGTTTTTCTATTATTGGACGCTCAAACTTTGTTATCTTAAAGATTTCACTATCTGGTTTAAACCTTACTGTTGTGCCCGACTTTTTATTTTCAGTCTCAGAGACAACGCGTAAAGGTGAAACTGCAACACCTTTTTTAAATTCCATATAATACTTTTTGTTATCTTTCCAAATTGTTAGTTGCAGGAGCTCTGACAGTGCGTTAACAACAGATACACCAACTCCATGGAGACCTCCTGAAACTTTGTATGAATTTTGATCAAATTTTCCTCCAGCATGTAGTTGCGTCATTATAACCTCAGCCGCCGATACTCCCATTTCCTTATGAATATCAACAGGAATACCTCGACCGTTGTCAGAAACGGAAACAAAACCATCATCTTCAATTAAAATTTCTATTTCAGTACAGTATCCAGCAAGAGCTTCATCTATTGAATTATCGACAACTTCATAGACTAGGTGATGCAAACCAGTACCATCGTCAGTGTCACCAATGTACATACCTGGGCGTTTACGTACTGCTTCAAGACCTTTTAGTACCTTTATCGAACTTGCGTCGTAGTTGTTTTCATTAACAGTCATAACCATCTTCCTTTTTCAGATACTTTACCGTTATCTATTTCAAAATATTGAGCCTGATCTCCAAGTGCAGAAAAAATGTTACGTGAAGCACCGCTCAACCATATGTTTATTTTATCATGGTTGTTTTTTGCAAAATCCTTGACGTATTTCAATAAAATAGTTGTATACGTTTCATCTAAGTGCGCTGTAACATCATCCAGTAATATAATCCAATTATTGTTTTTTATTTTGTTTGTAATAAAAGATAAAAATATTCCTGTTAATAATATTTTCTGTTCTCCTGCTGAGCATTGAACTGCATCTATATCTTTATCAAGGTTATTAACCAGCCAGTCACTTCTATTTACACCAAGTGTAGTAGATCCTGAAACGCTATCTTTGACACGACGTTCTTTTAATGCCGATTTATACATTTCTAATACATTATTTTCATCTGAAACTTCTAAAACTTCACTTTCCAATGTTCCGATCATTTTATTAGCGAATTTTGGAAAATAAGCAGACACAAGCTGATACTCTTCCAATTCTCTAACTGTTTTAATTCTATTTTGTGCAACTTTTAGTCCGGCTTCGCAAATTTGAGCTTCTAAAACATCGAGACATTTACTAGTTTCTTCTGATTGTTCGTTATAATTATCTTTTAAAACGTTCATTCGTTCTCGAATTAATTTTTCGTAAGATTTTAGGTAAGTAATATGCTCTGCATCAGTAACGTTGCAAAGCATATCAATGAAATCTCTACGACAAGCTGGAGCTTGTAAAAACAACCTGTCACTTTCATATGTTAGCCATACAATATGTACGTTTTTTCGAAATTCATTTAAGTTTTTAACAATTTCTCCGTCTATCTTATAAACCCGTTTACCTGTTTTGTTTTCATGTTCATAGCATGCAGTTATTTGTTGCTTATCAAATGTGATATCTATACTCCATGTTTTTTTATTGGCGTGTTTGTTTATCAAACAATCAGCTGTAGCCTTCTTAAACCCTTTACCATCAGCTAATACCGATATTGCTTCTAAAATATTTGTTTTCCCGGAACCATTATTACCATACAAAACAACGATATTTTTGTTAATATCTAAATTTTCATTTGTATAGTTCCTAAAACCCGTTAATTTTAAATTTTTTATCATTTTTAGTACTCATGTGTTTGGGGTGTGTCGATAGAGTTCTGATCATCACGTAAAATACGTTTTGCTTTCCGACAACAAAAAATAATCGATATTAAATATATAACTACTAAAACACTCAGAGCTTTCCATGTGTAAACAAAAGCTACCGCAACAGCTAAGGATACGATTAACAAAAATGGTACAAATTGCCCTCTTTTAAGGTGTGCTTTTTTAATAGATGGAGTAGGAATTGTTGATACACATAATAAACCAGTAATTAAAATGACAACAGCTCCAAGTTTTTCGTTTAAAAATATTGAATTTTCGAATGCATTAAATAAAATGATGGGAAGTTCTGCTAATATTGCACCCGCAGGGGCTGGTACACCAGTAAAAAACATACCTGATAATGGCGTTTTTATATGTTCAATATCCTTTGTGTTAAACCTTGCCAAACGCAAAGACATACAAACAGCAAATAGTACTGCAACAATCCATCCTATCCGACCCAGTTCGTGCAGACTAAACAGGTACACTGAAATAGCCGGCGCCACTCCAAACGCCGCGAAATCAGCTAATGAGTCAAGCTCTGCTCCGAACCGACTACATGAGTTTAACAACCTTGCAAGCCTTCCATCTGAAGCATCTAATAACGCAGAAACAAGAACGCAAGCAACACCAGCCTCCCATTTATGAACTAAAGCAAACTTAACCTGAGCCATCCCAGAAAACAGTGACAATAGAGTTATTATATTTGGAAACATTTTGTTTATTGGCAAAATTTCACGAAGTTTTCTGTTGCGTAACATCCTTCTGCGTTTATACATAATCTAAAAATAAAATCGTTTCTTCTTTGAAATTGTACAACACCGAGTTGCGATCTCCTGCTAATCATTGTTTAACATGCAATTTATTTACAATTTTTTCTCATTTCAAATAACATAAAATTTGAAATGTGAAATGAGAAAAAAATTTTTTGAAAAAGTTAAAAAAAGGTGTTGACATGGATTGAGAAAATTTAGTAAAAATATCTCAGAGGGGGATGACGGGATGAGATACCCAGCGATGGGTGGCGAGTTCGGTCGTCTCCTAAAAGTTCGAAGTTGTGATATAATAACTTCAGAACCCCGAGACTGAAAAGGGTGGCAAACCTGAGAGAGTCTAGGGTGTGAAGTTCGGTTTTATTTTCGAACTAATTTAACAAGTGAATAGACAAAGACAGTAAAAAAGGCAGTAAACAGGTTGCGTATGTAATTATGAAACTTATTTACTGTTTACAAGAACTAATCTAAATAATTAGTACTTGTTAATTTCTTTTAAGTTAATAGTGAGTAAGTTGGAATTGAACGGTATTTAAATAC